>NZ_JAMBNV010000001.1:2100000-2309686 GCF_023715245.1 Sporosarcina luteola | reverse complement strand
CAAGATGAGATTTCCCATTACGCAAGTAAGTAAGATCCCTCAAAGAAGATGAGGTGGATAGGTCCGGGGTGGAAGCGTGGCGACACGTGCAGCTGACGGATACTAATCGATCGAGGACTTAACCTTAAGTTATAAAGTACGGTTGAACTTGAAGTTCAGCAACAATGTTGGTTTTATCCGGTTTTGAACGAATAAGTATCGTTCAAATAAGTTTTTTTAAAAAAAGACTTGTAAATATCATCAGAGTTGGTATAATCAATATTGTCTTCATTGAAAGGCGATAAAGTCTGGTGACGATGGCGAAGAGGTCACACCCGTTCCCATACCGAACACGGAAGTTAAGCTCTTCAGCGCCGATGGTAGTAGGGGGCTTCCCCCTGTGAGAGTAGGACGTCGCCGGGCCAACCAAATCATTACATAGTAAGCAGACAACGATAAAAAATGTACAAGCTACATAATTGGTCGAGTGAAGCTGACGTAGTAGTGAGAAGTATATTGCAGCTCTTGGTATAAAGCGAGAGAAGCAAGCAGGTTGCAGAATAGCGCGATTTAAAAACGGAGGATTAGCTCAGCTGGGAGAGCACCTGCCTTACAAGCAGGGGGTCGGCGGTTCGAACCCGTCATCCTCCACCATATATATAAAATTAATGAATTGCCGGTGTAGCTCAGTTGGTAGAGCAACTGACTTGTAATCAGTAGGTCGTGGGTTCGACTCCTATCGCCGGCACCACTTTTTGAGCCATTAGCTCAGTTGGTAGAGCATCTGACTTTTAATCAGAGGGTCGCAGGTTCGAATCCTGCATGGCTCACCATTTCTTGACTCTCTGTCTTGATCTGAATATGCGGGTGTGGTGGAACTGGCAGACACGCTAGACTTAGGATCTAGTGCCGTAAGGCGTGGGGGTTCGACTCCCTTCACCCGCACTTTCAATGCGGAAGTAGTTCAGTGGTAGAATACGACCTTGCCAAGGTCGGGGTCGCGGGTTCGAATCCCGTCTTCCGCTCCATATCATTTGCCGGGGTGGCGGAACTGGCAGACGCACAGGACTTAAAATCCTGCGGTAGGTGACTACCGTACCGGTTCGATTCCGGTTCTCGGCACCAAACAAATATATATTGCGCCCGTAGCTCAATTGGATAGAGCGTCTGACTACGGATCAGAAGGTTGTGGATTCGAATTCTTCCGGGCGCGCCATTACTTTAAAAATATCGGGAAGTAGCTCAGCTTGGTAGAGCACTTGGTTTGGGACCAAGGGGTCGCAGGTTCGAATCCTGTCTTCCCGACCACTTCTTATGGGGCCTTAGCTCAGCTGGGAGAGCGCCTGCCTTGCACGCAGGAGGTCAGCGTTTCGATCCCGCTAGGCTCCACCAATTTACTTTAATACTTTTCCTGGCGGCGTAGCTCAGCTGGCTAGAGCGTACGGTTCATACCCGTAAGGTCGGGGGTTCGATCCCCTCTGCCGCCATCCTAAAGGACCTTTAGCTCAGTTGGTTAGAGCAGACGGCTCATAACCGTCCGGTCGCAGGTTCGAGTCCTGCAAGGTCCACCACTATTTGAATAGTCATCACGGAGGAATACCCAAGCCTGGCTGAAGGGATCGGTCTTGAAAACCGACAGGGGTGTTAAAGCCCGCGGGGGTTCGAATCCCTCTTCCTCCGCCATATATATTTAAAACAGCAATAGTGGTTACCTAGGACAACTGAATTTGAAGGAAATTATAACAAAGTCACAAAGCAAAACTGAATGCGTAGGATTTAAACTTCCTACAACTATTATTATCGCGGGGTGGAGCAGTGGCAGCTCGTCGGGCTCATAACCCGAAGGTCGCAGGTTCAAATCCTGCCCCCGCAACCAAATGGTCCCGTGGTGTAGCGGTTAACATGCCTGCCTGTCACGCAGGAGATCGCCGGTTCGATCCCGGTCGGGACCGCCATTTTCTTTAATTACATATCAGTTACGATTTGATGATTGCAGATTTCTAAGTGACTCAGAAATTATCAGCTATCCAAGTCAAATGTGGCTCAGTAGCTCAGTCGGTAGAGCAAAGGACTGAAAATCCTTGTGTCGGCGGTTCGATTCCGTCCTGAGCCACCATTCTTTGCGGGTGTAGTTTAGTGGTAAAACCTCAGCCTTCCAAGCTGATGATGAGGGTTCGATTCCCTTCACCCGCTCCATGGGCCTATAGCTCAGCTGGTTAGAGCGCACGCCTGATAAGCGTGAGGTCGGTGGTTCGAGTCCACTTAGGCCCATCATATTCCGCAGTAGCTCAGTGGTAGAGCAATCGGCTGTTAACCGATCGGTCGTAGGTTCGAGTCCTACCTGCGGAGCCAATTTTATACGGGGAAGTACTCAAGTGGCTCAAGAGGCGCCCCTGCTAAGGGCGTAGATCGCGAAAGCGGTGCGAGGGTTCGAATCCCTCCTTCTCCGCCATATTTTATTGGCCCCTTGGTCAAGCGGTTAAGACACCGCCCTTTCACGGCGGTAACACGGGTTCGAATCCCGTAGGGGTCATACTAGTAAGCAAGTGTAGAAGAGAATTTTTTCTTCTACACTTGCTTTTTTATTTGATTAGAATACTCTTGCTGTATAGGTTGAGAAGCGCATAAATGCTATGAACTGCGCATAAATGCTGTTAAAAGTCCATAAACGCCAAGTAAGACGCATAAAAGCAGCCATAGACGCATAAACCCGACTAGAGACGCATAAATCCCTCTAAACACGCTAACTCCGTAAAAGCCCGCGTAAAATGCTTTATGCGGGCTTCACTGGATTTATGCGCCGTTCAACTAGACTTATGCGTATATAATGCGATTTATGCGCACTATCCAGACTTTATGCGTCAATCTAAGCGTTTATGCGTGGATTTTCGATTTTATGAGCATTTCCGAATCAATAGGTCAAAAATCTTTAAAAAGGACTGTTGCAGGAAGTCGATTATCTCCGACATCATGCAACAGTCCTTGTTTTCTTATTTATCGTCTGTGTAGCCGTCACTTAGATGATACGGGATGTCCCCGATAGGTGATTCCAAGCCTACATCATCTAACTCCTCTTCATATTCCTCTGATATCTCCGACCTTACAAATCCTCTTGTTTCGCCTGTGATATCTGTACTGATGAATTCCTCCACTTCTTCCACCGCGCCGTCCAATATTTTATCATCATAAAGAGTATTATAGTCATCATGATCTCCTATAAAATCGGAAGGTGTTTCCGAAGTGCCCGATTTGGCTATTTCTTGAAAGCTGTCTTCACTGTCTCTTTCATTGCTTTCCCTTCCAGTGCTATCTCTTCTATCTGCGAAGGTGTTGGGATTGGCCATAATCAAAATATCTTTTTCCGATGGTCGATCGTTCGGAATATCCCTCTCAGGCGTATGATCTATACAGTACGTCGTGTAGGGAAGTGCCTCCAGCCTTTCAAAGGGAATTTCATTTTTACATACTTCACAATAGCCGTATGTTCCATTTGTTAAAGCATTCAAAGCATGTTCCACTTTGTCGGATTCGTCTCCCGCATGGACATGCAGGGCTAGATCCTTCTCTCTTTCGAAAAGCTCAGTTCCCATGTCTCCAGGGTGATTATCATAGGTAGATAACTCGCCGACTTCTTCGCGAGCAGAATCTCTAATATCCGTTTCACTTTCCGTCTTCTGCAATTGTGATTTCATTTCAAGCAAACTTGCTTTGAGTTCAGTTTTCTGTTCGTTTGTTAACATGATCAGCACATCCTTTTATGTTAGTCGCATTAGTATGGTCATAGCCCGATGACTTCATAGCAATGAAAGCATTTGTACCTTCTCAATTCCTTTTGAATCGATGAATTAAACATGGAAGACAAATACAGACAAAAAAAGGACTTGCTATTGCGCAAGTCCATCCAAAAAAATTATAGATAATGTCCAATTAGGATGCCGATACCTAATAATAAACCGAATAACGTATTTGTGACAGCTGTGTTCTTCATGGCAGGCATGACCTGCAATGGCAGCAGATGTGTGCGGAAGGTGACAACCGCATCTATCGGTTTACGGACACTAAGAAATACGAGCAAAGCCCACGGGGTGAGATAACCTAAAGCTATCAGTATGATTATCCAACAATAAGAGACGATAAAGAATGAAGCAAGGATTGTAATCGCATTGGATCTTCCGACTAGAATGGCTAACGTCTTCCTGCCGCCTTCTTTATCACCTTCCAGGTCACGGATGTTGTTTGCCAACATGATAGCAGCGACAAGGAGCATGCTTGGAATGGAAATGAGCACTGCGTCTGTCGTTACTATGCCCGTTTGGATATAGAAGGCAATCAGAATCAGTAGCATTCCCATGACCACACCTGAAACTAGCTCTCCAAAAGGTGTGTAGGCGATTGGCAGTGGTCCGCCGGTATACAAATAACCGATCAGCATTGAGATGGCCCCAACTAAGGCTAGCGTCCAGGAAGTTTCCATGCAAATATAAATCCCGATGAGAACTGAAACTGCATATAACGCTAGAGCAATGAGCAATACCGTTATCGGCTTGACGCCATTCCGAACGATTGTCCCGCCGATGCCAACAGAGTTTTCATTGTCCAATCCGCGTTTGAAATCGTAATATTCATTGAACATATTGGTAGCCATCTGTATGAAAAGGCTCGCAATCAGCATGGCGAAAAATAACGGAAAATGCAGTTTTCCGTGAGTCAAAGCAATCATTGTACCTAGAAATACCGGAGCGAAAGCCGCAGTCAACGTATGTGGCCTCGTAAGCTGCCACCATATTCGCCACCCGGAATCAGCTTTAATAGTATGTTGCACTGTATTCTCTCCTATCCTCATGTTTCCGATATCCATTGTACTCCAAAACGTCTGAAAGAGGTATCCTTGTTTGCATTATCTATGCGAGGATGACGAATTTCCGGTATAATGGAAGTAAGAAATTCATTCTTCGATAAAAAAATAATTAGCGTCTAATTGCAAGATGATGGTTTGAAGATAAAGGAGAGAAAATGATGGGTCACAAGATGACGGATGTTCGTCAAATGCAAAAAGTGATGATATCTCCAAGTACTCGCTTCTTCACGGAAACTGTCGAAGTCGGAAGGATATCACCTTTGTCTTTTTTTGAAGCAGGTGCTTCGCAATACAAAGACAGTCGGTTCTATTGGCAAAACGCTGATAAGACATTGACAATTGTCGGAATTGGACAAGCTTATACGTTGGCAACCGGGAGAACCGGCGGCCGTTATAAAGACATATCAGAGAAATGGAAACAACTTTGCTCCATTCTCATAAAAGAGGAAAAAGATATTGCTCCAGTCCTCTTTGGAGGATTTTCATTTGATGAGGAAAACAGAAAGGAATCGGAGTGGGATGAATTCCCGTCCGGGTATTTCGTTGTGCCTTCTTTCCAATTGAAGATCGAGGAAGGAAAGACTCTCATTTCCATCAATATGATTACGGATCATACAGAAGCCACTTTGGATTTTGAAAGACTACGGGATGAGCGTGACAAACTTATCCATATCGCTCAGGTAGAGGAGTTTGACTTTGCCAATCATAATAAGGTCATCGCAACTACGGAGCGGGGCAAAGAGCAGTATTTGAAAGCTGTCGAAAATGCCACAGAATCAATACAGCAAGGCAATGCGGACAAAGTCGTCATCGCTCGGGCGCTTGAACTTCAATTTGAGCAGGAAGTAAATAGCGTCAAAGCATTGCATGCAATTACAAATGAACAGCAGGAGAGCTATCATTTCGGCCTTCAAAAAGGGGAGTCGCTGTTTTTTGGTGCGACGCCTGAACGTCTAATTGAAATTAAGAATGGGAAAGCCTACTCGGCATGTGTAGCCGGATCGATCCGTCGCGGGAAATCGGCACAGGAAGACCGGGAACTTGGTGAAGCACTATTGGGTGATCGAAAGAACCGCGAAGAGCATCAGCATGTCGTCAGCATGATCTCGAATATCTTTAATAAATACTGCACTGAAGTGCTCATCCCGAAAACGCCAAAACTAATGAAAATCAGGGATATACAACACCTCTATACGTCTGTGGAAGGGGCGCTTGGAGAGGAAAATGATATCTTCTCATTCGTAGAAGCATTGCATCCGACGCCGGCATTGGGAGGAGTCCCAACAGATGTTGCATTGGAAATCATTCGGCACGAGGAAGAAATGGATAGAGGGTATTATGCTGCTCCTATCGGTTGGACAGATGCTGCAGGCAACGGAGAATTTGCAGTTGCCATCCGTTCTGGTTTACTCAATTCGGATCGGGCATATTTGTACGCGGGCGGAGGAATCGTTGCGGATTCCGTTCCCGAACTGGAATATGACGAGACGTGGGTGAAATTCAGACCGGTATTGCGGGCGCTAGGGGGAAAGTTGAATGGATGAACAACGAGTGTTGACAGACCATGTTTTACGAATGACTGATACGTTACTGCAGGCGGGCGTGAAAGAGGCGGTCATAAGTCCGGGTTCCCGTTCAACGCCTCTCGCTTATGCTTTTGCTGCTTCGGATAAAATGGAGACATTTATGCAAGTGGATGAAAGGTCAGCAGCATATTTCGCACTCGGCTTGGCTAAGGCATCCGGCAGACCGGTTATCCTTCTATGCACATCGGGAACGGCAGCGTCAAACTACCACCCTGCAATCACTGAGGCGTTTTACGCTCGCATCCCGCTGATAGTCCTAACGGCTGACCGGCCGCATGAACTGAGGGGCGTGGGCGCGCCACAAGCGATCGATCAATTGAATATGTACGGCAAGCATGTGAAATTCAGTGTCGACCTTCCACTTGCGGAGGACAGTGAAGAGCTGGATTGGTTTTTGGAAAGGCACGTCAATCGTGCCGTTTCCGTTGCGATGACCAAACCGATGGGACCGATTCATTTGAACATTCCATTGCGAGAGCCTTTATTGATTGATTTCGACAGAAAACCGAGGGCATCGACTTTCGTTGAAAGGATCCATGGTGATATTGAACTTTCAATGATCCAGAAACAATCGCTTGCCGCTCTTTTTTCGAAGACTGAACAAGGGTTGATTGTCGTTGGGGAGTTGCCTATCGGATTTGATAAGGATGCATTCTGGAAGTTTGCAAGGCGATTACAATGGCCTGTGTTATGTGATCCTTTATCCAACTTGAGATCGGAAGTGCCTGAAGATTGTAAATCATTATGTATCGTTCATTATGATGCCCTGTTGAAAAGTGAAACGTTCCAGTCGAAGGTGGTGCCTGACACGGTCATCCGTTTCGGAGCACAGCCGGTTTCGAAGCCATTGTCTTTATTCTTGAAGAAACACCGGCCGGAAGTGTTCGCCGCTGTGGATGAATCACCGGAATTCCGGGATTCGCTCGGTGTAGTCACGCATCACCTGCAGTCATCACCGGAGGCGGTGTATGACGTACCGGGACAGCAGGAAACGACCGTCTACAGTGAGATGTGGGCTTCAGCGGATAAATTCGCCGAGACCGCAACAAAACGGTATGAAGGCATTGCGGGGGATGAAGGTGTCATTGTAAAAACATTATTCGACATGCTTCCGGTCGGCAGTGATTTGATAAGCGGCAGCAGCATGCCAATCCGTGACGTAGACACATTTTTCTGCAAGACTGAGAAAGATGTTGCTATATTTTCCAATAGGGGAACAAACGGCATTGACGGGGTTGTCTCCACGGCGTTCGGTATCGAAGCAGCACGAAAAAGACCTACGTATTTGCTAATTGGCGATTTGTCCTTTTTGCACGATGTCAATGGATTGATCGTATCCAGGTTCCATAAAACGAATTTGACGATTGTTATATTGAATAACGACGGCGGAGGCATTTTTTCATATCTTCCCCAAGCAGGCGTCGCCAACCATTTTGAAGAATTATTTGGGACACCTACAGGTTTGACATTCGAACATATCGGCGCCATGTATGATGCACAGTATGCTGCCATACACACAGTTGAAGAGTTCAAGGCTGAAATGGAACTAGAAAAGACGAAAGACGTCCGAATCATTGAAGTGTTTACAAGCAGGCCGGTGAATGTAAAGGCCCATCGAGCTTATTGGGCAGACATCATTGAAGGGCTTGAAGGAAATGATTGACCTCCAAGTCCCGGTGCGTGGTCTTTCTATCCATGTCGAGATGGAAGGGGATCCTCATTTGCCCGCCATCGTTTTTCTACACGGTTTTACAGGAACTGCATCCACTTGGAATGAAGTTCGGAAAGAATTAGAAGGAAAGTATCGGACGATTGCTATAGATTTGACGGGGCACGGTAAAACAAGCATTCCTGACAAACCAGAGCGCTACTCAATGGAGGAGCAGATTAAAGACCTGGAAGCCCTTTTTGGGCATTTGAAATTGGACTCCTTTTATTTGGTTGGCTACTCGATGGGCGGGCGCATTTCTCTGGCGTACACAATCAATTATCCCGAACGAGTGAAGGCTTTGATTCTTGAAAGCTCGTCTCCGGGCTTGTCGGAAGAACAAGATAGAGCCGCACGGAAGGCGGCTGACAAGTTGCTCGCAAGTAAGATAATTGAGGAAGGCATCACTACTTTTGTCGATAAATGGGAGAACATTCCCCTGTTTGATTCCCAAAAAAGTCTTCCTGCAGAAAAAAGGAGAGCGATTAGGAAGGAAAGACTGCAGCAAAACGAAATCGGATTGGCCAACAGTCTGTTAGGGATCGGAACGGGCAGCCAGGATTCTTATTGGAAAGCCCTTCATTCGATATCAAATCCTGTATTTCTTACTACGGGTGAATTGGATGCGAAATTTGTAGCAATTGCCCGGGAAATGAACTTACTTTCTCCTACTTGGCGACATGCTGTCGTTCCGGGGGCGGGACATGCAATTCACGTGGAAAAACCACGATTGTTTGCTACAATGGTTATGGAGTATTTGCAAGATCTATATTTGGAGGAGGAAGAAAATGACACGTCAATGGGAAACGATCCGTACATATGAAGATATCAAATATGAGAAGTACAACGGCATTGCAAAAGTGACGATTAACCGTCCTGAAGTGCGTAATGCATTCCGCCCTAAAACTGTAATGGAGTTGATCGATGCGTTTTCTCGTGCGCGAGATGATGAAAGCATCGGCGTCATCATTTTGACAGGAGAAGGCGAGAAAGCATTTTGTTCAGGCGGTGACCAATCCGTACGCGGACATGGAGGATATGTTGGGGATGACGAAATTCCACGTTTGAATGTCCTTGACCTGCAAAGATTGATCCGTGTCATTCCGAAGCCAGTAGTCGCAATGGTTGCAGGATATGCAATCGGTGGCGGGCATGTATTGCATGTCGTATGTGACTTGACGATTGCAGCAGATAATGCTCGTTTCGGACAAACAGGACCGAAAGTCGGTTCATTTGACGCTGGATATGGATCGGGTTATTTGGCTCGTATCATCGGTCATAAGAAAGCAAGGGAAATTTGGTATCTATGCCGCCAATACGATGCACAACAAGCATTGGATATGGGCCTCGTCAACACAGTTGTCCCATATGAGCAATTGGAAGACGAAACGGTCCAATGGTGTGAAGAAATGCTCGCAATGAGCCCGACTGCGCTCCGTTTCATCAAAGCGGCAATGAATGCCGATACGGACGGACTAGCTGGTCTTCAACAACTGGCTGGAGACGCAACATTGCTTTACTACACAACGGAAGAAGCGAAAGAGGGACGCGACGCTTTCAAAGAGAAGCGTAAGCCTGACTTCGGCCAATTCCCACGTTTCCCTTAATATTGTAAGCATAGTAAATCTCCAAGCTGCCTGTTTAAATAGGCAGCTTTTCTATTCGAGAGGGAGGGTGAGTAAGTGATTCCTAATTGGTTATTGCAAAGGGCGTATTTGACGCCTGATCGGATGGCTCTCTCCTTTGGGGAGAATCAGTGGACATTCAGGCAACTCTCGGAAAAGGCGGCTACTATTGCCAGGAAATTACGATGGAATGGTCTTAACGAAGGGGACCGGATTGCCTTGTTGGGCCGATCGACACCCGAGATGGTTTTTGTCATCCATGGATGTCTGTTGGCGGGGCTCGAAATCGTCATGTTGAACAGCAGGCTATCCTCAAAAGAAATTTCATGGCAATTGAATGATTGCGGTGCCTCGACTTTGATAGCCGATGATGAATTTATTGATCATATTAAAGAGGTCAGCACTCCTAAGCTCTTATTTTCCGCAATTGAACTAAGTGAGACGCAACCTGTCACGTTTACGGAAATGTGGGAACCGTCAAGGACGATTACAATCATGTATACATCAGGGACGACAGGCTTTCCGAAAGGTGTCCGACAGACGGCTGGCAACCATACATCGAGTGCATTATCCTCAGTATTGAATTTAGGATTGTCGGAGGATGATATTTGGCTATGTACGATGCCGTTGTTCCATATAAGCGGGTTTTCAATACTCGCAAGGTCCGTTATTTATGGAATGGGTGTACGGTTGTATGAAAAATTTGATGCGGAATCGATTGTAGAGGAAATTGAAAAGGGGACTGTTACTAGGATTTCCGTTGTTGCGACAGGGTTTCATAGGATCCTGGATGAATTCGAGAAAAATAGGTCGGTTGCTCATCCTTCATTTCAGTCGATGTTAGCGGGCGGCGGCCCAGTACCGGATGATTATTTGCGTCGAGCTGTTCTTTATAGGCTGCCTGTTCTGCAAACATATGGAATGACGGAAACGAGTTCCCAAACTGCAACACTTTCATCTGAGGATGCCTTACGGAAGTCCGGCTCTGCGGGCAAGCCTTTATTCTTCAATCGAATCACGATCAGAGATGCAGAACAACCTGGAGAGTTTGGCGAGGTGCTCGTTATGGGGCCTCACGTTACACCGGGGTATATCGGGCATGCATCCGACAGGGAGCCGTTGGAAGACGGCTGGCTGCCGACGGGGGATATCGGCTATATCGATGAAGAGGGCTATTTATTCATTGTCGATAGACGATCAGATCTGATCATTTCCGGTGGTGAAAATATATATCCTGCTGAAATTGAAAATGTACTTATGTCACATCCAGACGTAAAAGAAGCAGGTGTATGTGGAGTAACTCATCCTGAATGGGGCAGTGTGCCAGTCGCGTTCATTGTAGGCGACGAACATCTGACAGAATTGGATTTGGAAGAGTATTGTAACCAACAGCTTGGCAGATATAAAGTTCCAAAAGCATTCCATTTTGTAGACGAGCTGCCGCGCAATGCATCAAATAAATTGCTTCGTCGTGAACTGAAAGAATGGGCCTTGGACAAATGAAAAAGTAGGGTTGGAATCCCTCCTGGGACGTATTTCAGTAAAAACTGAACACGTTAAGAAGTAAAGAGAATGACCACAAACGTTGATATGACAGCGTTTGTGGTCATTCTTTGTTTTTGGAGAATACGTTTAGAAACGATAGAAAATGAAATCATTTTACACAAATTTTACACATTCAACGTACTCGCCATGTCCTCATAGAGCTGTACTGTCCGGTTGGCATCTTCCGTACGAAGTTCCTTAATAACATGAGCATAATGTTTAAGTGTGGTATCAATTGTTTTATGACCTAATCGCTCTGAAACATAATAAATGGAAACCTTGCGATAAAGGAGGATACTTGCATGAGTATGTCGCAATCCATGTAATGTAATATTGTTAATGCCCAAGTCGCGCAGCATCTTTTTCAGTAATTTATTTGTTGCTTCGTTGGTAAGAACTTTTCGTCTCGATAAGGGGCTATAAAACACAAGGTCTTGTTCATTGTATGAAGGTTGTGTTTCAAATAAGTTCTTGAATGTTAGCATCGTTTGTTTGTCCATCTGAATCTCCCTTTCAGAAGTGACGGTTTTCAATCCTTTGAAACCCCTGTCGCTTTTGTAATCCCATGCCTCTGTCACTTTGATTACATTTCTCTTGAAATCAAAGTCATCGCGAGTTAAACCGACCATTTCTCCAAATCGCATTCCTGAAGTCAGTCCAAGGAGTATCAAATAATATCCTATGCTTCTATGGAGACGTTTATAAACTTCTGCCATCAGGAGCTGGCTCTCCTGATAGCTCAAATGCTTCTCTGCCGGCCTGACTGATTCATCGTTACCGGTAATTACTGCGTTACGGGTAAAATCTGTCCGTATTAAATCTTCATCAATCGCATCTTTTACACAAGCCCTTACATGCGTATTTAACTTTGCGGTAGTATCCCTTGCATGGGTGAGACCATATTCATTCAGGAAGGCTTGATATGAGCGTTTATTTATATGTTGTATGGGTTGATCCCTAAAATACGCTAGAAGTGTCTGATGGGTGTTTAAATAGCGTTTGAGGGTGATATGGTCAACTTCCTTCTTGTATAATTCCAACCACTCACGAAAATACTCACTGAAAGGGACCAATGTGATTTTTGGAATGATTCCCCGTTGCAAATCGGCTTCCACTTGGTTCGCCACGACTTGTGCTTCTTTTTTAGTTTTATAACCTCCTTTTCTAATGGGCTTTGAAACCCCGTTCTCCATTCTGCTGACAGTGAACTGCCAAGTCTTTCCTCGCTTTTGAAATGACGCCATAGCTAACTCTCCTTGCTCTTGTTATGTATTTAAAAGAATCGCCTCTCTACTTCTCAACCACATCTCTAATCTCGTATCAGCAAATTCAGGCTCAACATTGAATAGCCTAGAGATCAGACCGATTGCTTCGCATTTATGCTTAGGCATTACCAATTCATTCAACATGAATGTTGGTATACAAAAATGGTAAGCAAATTTCTTAGCCTGCCATTCCTGGTAGATTCGAAAAGATTCAACCATGGATTGCTGATGCCCTTCATGTATAAGGATGTGCCCTAGTTCATGACCAAAATCCTGCCAAATCTTTTGAGGGCTTTGATTTTCATTTAAAAAAATCCGATACTTTCCCCCTAAATTGTTTGCCTCGCTCGCCTCGTCAAAGTAATAAGTGCTTATATCAAATTTCTCGGAAATCAAAGCAATCAATTCATCGCAATTGAATGAATCAGGATCAGTTATGGCTAGTGAATGATAAATCGATAAAACCATTTCTTCTAAGAGACTAAAATTTGTAATCCTCAAATTTACACATCTCCTTGCTATAAAAGCGAATGTATGTTCGTTTTTAATTTATAATGATACCCTATCTAAAAATAAAAGATAGGGTAATTTAATCATATTTTTAAAATGCGTTTCATTTGTCCTCATTTTTAATAATTTCCCACATTTTCCTCAATTTCATTAAGTCTTCCTCATCAGATTTGGGTAATTCTAAATACCATCTTTTGAGATCTGGGTCTTTAATCGCGTTTTCAAAATCCTTATCATCACCAGTTTGATAGGAATTGTCTAAATGTCCGTATAGGTAATCAATAGAAACGTTATAAAGTGTAGCAATTTCTTTTATCATATGTTGATCCGGACTTCTTGTACCGTATTCCCAATTAGCATAGGTAGATAATGTTTTAATACCTAACTTTCTCGCCACATCAGTTTTTGTCCAATTTCTTTCTTTCCTCAGAGCTATTAATTTCTCGTGAAGGTTATCAGCCACAATACATGCACCTTCTCATGATTATTTTCTCTATTCTATCATACCATGTGTGGTTTGAGTAACCCCTCAGCACTTAAGGAAGGAATCTATAATTTACCTCTTGTTATTCAAAACGAATAACATTTTATTTGACTTACCCGTTATGAGTAGGTATAGTAATCAATAAAGTTACACAAAACGAGTAGAAAGTTGGTGTATTTTAATTGTATTTCTATTTTTGGAACTCGATACTACACAAATAGTGAAGGGTATATTTTTTTAGCTTTAAGTTACTCGAAACGGGTAACTTTGAAGAATTAAGATTCTAATATCCAAGGAGGGAAGGCATGTGGAACAACAGTTATCAGTTAATCTTACAATCCCCATCCCGAACGATACGGTTTTAATCCGAAAGGTGGAACTTGAGGAACTGAGAAGCCGCGAGTTGATGGGTGTCTACTGGAGCATGAAGGATCTTGAAAAAAGGACAGGCAAAAAAAGTGAATGGCTTAAAGAGAATATCCTTTTCAAACCACTGTTTAGAAAAGAACTCGATAGTCAGAATGGTGGATTTGTGTATTATCCAAAAGGCAAAGGACAGACTTGGTCATTTCAAGCATCAAAGATGGCAGTTTTTCTGGACAGAAATTTTCATCTCGTTTTTCGATAGCATTTACGATCCTGTACTGATAAATAACTTTTGAAAGGATGAAGAGAGATGGCATACTTTGTAGTCCAAGTGCGTTCTGGCAAAGAGATTGAAGTGAAGGAAATGTTGAAAGCGGCTTTGCATAGGACAGGGGATTCGATGGTCAAAGCAATATATGCAATGGAGACATTCACTGAAATCGTTCGAAACGAAATTGACATGTGTGATCTATCCGCTTTAAAGACCGAAGACATTTCGGATCATTTATATGTGAAACGGATTCAGGCCGATTTAAGTAACCTCCGCGCAGCTTGTGACAGTCTCAAAGTATATGAAGATGCCAACTCGCTTAAATTACTCAACAGTTATAAGGAAAACATCCGAGAACTATCAACTGAGTTGCGGGAAGCTCGTAAAGGTACAAGGAAAATCAGTAGCGTTTTAAGTGGGTACATTTTAGTTGAATTGAATGTTAACTTTCATTATTTCCCGGATAATATTTGGCATCTAGTGAAATCGATTCCGAATGTAGCTGGGATTCCAAGCAAGTATAATATTCCGCAAGAAGAAGTGGATGCTTTCTTTACTCAGGTTGATGTTACCCCGGAAGTGGAAATGCAGCTAGACGAACTACTATCCAATGAGGAAATCAAAGACATGAAAAATGAATTGCTCCACGAAGCGAACAAGGCTATGGGAACTGTTGAAGAGGGGCAGTTGCTTGAAAGCATTGATTCACTTGAAACTACGCTGAATGAATCTGTTACTAAGGTGAAAGCGACAGTCGATCCATCCAATCCGATTAAAAGCCTGGTAGAGCGTTGTAAAGCGTTGGTCCGTCGAAAACGTCAATCAGTTATCTTGCCGAGCACCTTGTTTCTTGGCCTTTACAATGAAATTGAAATACAGAACCTCTTTCCAGCCACAAATTCCGATGATTTCCTACATCGGTTAAAGGATTGGATCGACCGGCATAGTAGCGAGGTGAAAATGGAATGAACGTCTATATTGGGAAAGTATCGAAAGTGCTGTATCGAAATGAAGAATTCTTAATCGCTAAATTGAAGACAGGCGAAGAGGAAATCATTGTTAAGGGAAATATCTACGGGGTGTATAAAGGTGAGGAAATTCAAGTGCAAGGTACTTGGGAGATGCATCCGAAATTCGGTAAACAACTTGCGGTCGCCTTTTGGGAAAGACCAATTCCGCAAACGAAAGACCAGGTTATCGCATTTCTTTCCTCTCCACTTGTAAAGGGGTGCGGAGCCAAACAAGCGGCACTCATTACTGAACAGTTAGGAGAAGAGGCATTACCCATCATTTCTCAACAAGGCGAACAAAGTTTACAAGGCATCAAAGGCATAGGAAAGAAACGAGCCAATCAGATTGTTGAAAGTGTCAGGTCCACATTTGAAGTCCAAAGAATTCTTTCGGAGTTGCTTGTCTATGGGATAACGGCAAACATGGCTATGCGCTTGTATAAGGAATATGAATCCAATACGATTGCCATCGTTACCGAAAATCCATACAAGCTCACAGAGTTGAATCTGATAGGTTTTCTAAAGGCTGATGAAATTGCTCGTAAGATGGGGATTTCCCCTTTGTCCGGATTTCGAATTGATGCTTGTGTGAATTACATCTTAAAGGAAACGTGTTTTAGTTCCGGTCATTGTTTCGTTTCGGAAGATGAGCTTTTGTCAGAAGCGGAACGAGCCTTAAATCATAATGCTTTAGATGATGATAAGGTTACAATGGACGAATTGACTCAAAGCATCTATCGCTTAGAAGAAAAACAGATCGTAATTGAAGATGGTTGCGTTTATCCAAAATTTTTATTCACATATGAAGACAGATTAGCCCGGAAACTTTCAGAAATGAAGGGTTCTCGGGGTGGCGAAGCATTGCCTTCTCTCGAAAAGCAGATAATGAAGTATCAGAGGAAACATGGAATCATCTTGGCTGAAAAGCAACGAGAAGCAGTCAGGCGCCTATTCGAGGAACAGATTTTGATACTCACCGGTGGACCCGGAACTGGGAAAACAACAGTTATTCGTTCCATGTTGGATATCTATAAAGAAATGTATCCCGGAAAAAATGTCCGCTTGACAGCCCCAACCGGTAAAGCAAGTCGTCAACTGTCAGAAGTGGCAGGATATGAGGCTTCGACAATTCATCGATTAATTGGATTCCAGCAAGGAGAGATTCCCCAATATAATTGGGTAGACAAGTTGCCTTGCGATTTCTTGATCGTAGATGAGATGTCGATGGTTGATGTTCAGTTGGCCAGTTTGTTATTGGATGCCCTTGAGCGCGATACGAAGATACTCTTTGTTGGTGACATTGATCAACTGCCTTCCGTCAGCCCAGGAAATGTTCTCAGCGATATGATTAAGGCAGGTCTTCCTACAGTCAGCCTGACAGAAGTATTTAGACAAGCCGAAGAAAGTCAGATTATCAGCAACGCCCATAGAGTCAATAAAGGGAAATCACTTCTTATCAATGATGATAAAGGTGATTTTTATTTTATCCATCAAGAAGATCCGAAGCGGATAGCTAATCTGATTGTCAGAAGCGCACTTCGTTTTCAGGAGTTGGGGCATCCCTTGTCCGATATCTTGATTTTAAGCCCGATGAAAAAAGGCCCCGTCGGCACAATCACATTGAATGAGCAGCTACGGGAAGCTTTAAATCCTGCTGATCACACGAAAAGTGAGTGGAGAATCGGCAAGAGGCTTTTTCGGCTTGGCGATAAAGTGATTCAGATTAAGAACAATAAGACAAAAGGCGTTTTCAATGGAGATATCGGAGTCATCGTCCAAATTTCAAAAGAGGTAAATCAAGATAACGAAACCGTGGAATTGATGACTTGCGATTTTTCTGGATTGACAGTGACTTATGAAAAGGCAGATACAAAAGAATTGGAACTTGGCTATGCCATCACTATCCACAAGTCGCAGGGGGGTGAAGCACCGATTGTCATCATCCCGGCTACGACCAGCCATTATGTCATGCTTGCTCGCAATCTGATGTATACAGGAATGACAAGGGCGAAGGAGAAGATTGTTCTAATCGGTACACAGAAGGCCATGAATATGGCTATCAACAATAACAAATTGGCTGATAGGAATAGCAGGTTGGCGCAACGGATAAGGACATCTATCAATTACAATAATCGATTCGTAAATGAAGCTGAAATAGGTAGGCGGTGAATGTATGAATTTAAAGGAGCATCTAGAGACAGCAGAGAAGAAGGCTAGATTGCGCGATAGTAAGTCAGTCGTTGATTTAGTGAGTGTAGCTAATGAAGAGCGTAAAGCGAATGAGCAGGGGTACGGCCTCTACAAACTGGAACAGAAGAACAAGGCAACTTTTGTACAGGGAATCAAAGATAACCTAGATGTGCTAGTCAGGAATGAACACCTGACGAATGCAGAGCTAGGTTTTTTATTTTCACTGTCTCCATTAGTTGAGTTTCATTCGAATGCAGTCACGGATCAAGAGACCGGACAATTCATGACTGTTTCGGATTTAGCAATCTATTTGAACAGGAGCAGGGAGAGCTGTAGCCGAGTATTAAGCAAGTTGATTGAAAAAGGAGTGATCTATGAATTTGTAGATGCTCAAGAGGTCAAAGAGTTTAACCGCAATGTTTCACGAAGACCTCTATTTATGAATCCTGAAATTATCTATGCAGGTGATCGAAACAAGGTGGATGCCACTTTATCCAAACTGATTATCAACTTTGATCGGTTGGAGAGGAAGAAAGTATTGCTGCCATGGAAATTATGGATTCACCAAAACGAGGAACACGGGAAACTGTATAAAAGGAAAACCTTTTTGGAGTTCAAAAAAAAGCAAAAAGCCGGTAAATGACCTATTTGGGGTGTGACATATTTATCACACCCCTTGACTTTTTGAATTAAAGGGGAATTTCTCGAAAGTGGGTGTGACAATTAAATCACACCCCTGTGACTTTTCTGTCACACCCTAAAACGACAACAAACGTTGTCATAAAGCGATTCTTGGCCGTTTTGCCAATGGCGTCCTATCTCACTCTTATATATAGGGCTACACCTTTGGAAATTCACTCATCAAATGCAGGTTAATATCATCGAAGTAAAGGGGGTTGGAAAAAGGAAATATGACGTTCACCATAACGGGTTCGGTTGTTGGGTAGAACCCATGAATTAGCACATTAATTGAATACAAATAGAAGCGACCGTTTAAAAATTTGCGGTGTTGTATTTGGAGACTTATGGTAAAATAAATTTAAATGTTGTGAAGATTTTCACTCAAAGTAACGGTGCAGGTTAGATGAAGAAGTAAAGAGAGATTTCATGTTTTTAAAAAGCGTAAAAAAATGGGGGGTATAATGTCCGAGGAAGAAAGAGAAAGGTTAAAAGCTAAAGAACAACGAAAAAACCCTGGTGGTACTTTGAACGATGCGTGGGCTCAAGCCCACACAGGAGCACCCAGCAACAGTGGGTGTTTAGGCATTTTAATTATTGTGGTAATCATTCTGCTGGTAGAAGCGTGCTCAAAATAATCTTATTGTAGTAACGGGTGCTTTACTTCAAGAAGGGGTAAAGCCTTTTTTCTTATTGAACTAACGGAGCAGGATAGCTTAACAGTGTTATGTAACTTGTGTTCAACTATTGGGCCAGATTGTTTAACTCTAGGGGGAGTTGAAGGTGTTTACAAATAAGAAATTTTTATTCGGATTTTTGGCTTTTACGATACTTGTAATATGGTACTTCTTCTTTTTTTTAAGTTCCAATTCCGAAAAGAACCAAGGCATTACTATGGCTCTTTTTAAAGTTGAAACTAAACAAGATTATACAAAACCAGGGGAATATACTGAAATGTGGATTATTGGGTACAACGCCGCTGAAGACGAAGGTAATAGGGAACGATATAAAATATTTATTGAGGAAGCAATGGTATACAACCTTATTAAAGAAGGTAAAGAGTATATGATAAGCGCTAGATCTTTTAGAAAAGATAAAGATTATGGTTATGCTTATGAATTAAATCAAATTAGCAACCAGGTGGAATATCAGATTAGAGGAAAAGGAAGGATTAAATAAATTTATTTGTTAAGCAATCGGACGCGATTGATGCTTCAATTATCTTCTTCAACTAACGAAGCAGCATTCCTGTTTGAAGGATTTGCGCCATCTTGAAAGAAAAAGAGCCCTCTTGTATGATGCTGAGTGTCAACGTGGAATTGACCCATCATCTAACAGGAGGACTACTTTATGTATTCTAAGTGGAATGAAAAGCTAAATCAAGTAACTGAAAACACATTAATTGTCGGCATGGATATCGCTAAGAGTACTCATTACGCATGCTTTGTAGATGAACGCGGACGTGTACTTGAGAAAGCTTTTGCCGTACATCAATCCAGAGAAGGATTTGAAGCATTATATCAAAATGTGCTTCGTGCTATGAAAGCACATGAGAAAACTGATGTTATCGTTGGGATTGAGCCTACCGGCCACTATTGGATGAACCTTGCTTATTTCTTTGATTCCTATGGAATCCCGCTTGTAATGGTCAACCCATTACACGTCAAGCGGTCAAAGGAACTGGATGATAACTTACAGACGAAGAACGATAAGAAAGATGCAGTCGTCATTGCTCGGCTCATGAAGGACGGGCGTTTCAGCTATCCCCGCATCCTAAAGGATATTGAGGCAGAGTTGCGAATTGGCTCTACACTTCGTTCAAAGCTGACAGAGGACTTGTCGAGTCTCAAGAACCGGATCATTCGCTGGCTTGATCGGTACTTCCCGGAGTTTACACAGGTCTATCCGACCTTCGGGAAGATGGCGTTCGCTACACTCGAGAAAACACCGTTGCCACAGGACATCATAGGGAAGACGGCTGAAGAGTTAGTCTTTCTCTACCGGCAGGTAGAGGGGATGAGAGCGCCGCAATTACCAAAGGCAAGACTTCTGGTTGATGTAGCCAACCAATCTATCGGGTTGACGGAAGGATCACAGATGGCACGATTCGAAATCGCCACGCTCATCCGTCAGTACCGATTGTTAGAGGGAGAAATAGAAGAGGTAAATAGCCAATTAGCCGAGTTGGCTAAGTCTACAGGAGAGTATATATACCTCTCCACTGTACCCGGCTTAGGGGATGCTACAATCGTTGATCTACTCTCTGAAGTCGGTAGCTTTTCACATTATGAGGATCCACGCCAACTCATCAAACTAGCGGGATTAACATTACGTGAAAATTCATCCGGCCAACATCAGGGGCGGAAACAGATCTCTAAACGAGGCCGGAAGAGGTTAAGGAGCGTACTATTTAAAGTCATCGTTCCACTAATCAGGCACAACGAAGCGTTTAAACGGCTTCATGAATACTACACGACGCGCCAACAAAATCCCCTACGGGGAAAACAATCGATGGTCGTGCTATGCGGTAAATTACTGAAAGTGTTACATGGAATTTGTAAAAAGAAAGTTCATTTCGATGAACGGCATATGATGAATGATCTCCATTGTCTCGCAGTGGCAGCGTAATACATTTCAAATCAATTAATCTATAACAATAAGGATGACACGGAGAAGCCGGCACAGTACTAACACTAAGACCAAGAGTCCCTGAAGCAGCTTAGCAGGCCTCTGCCTTATGAATAGACCGAACGAAGGAATGTCAGCGCTCAGACGCCAAGAGACATGGGAGGGTACGTCGTCATAAGCATCGCAGAGATCCATTGTGCATCAAATAATGGATAAGAAAAGCTAATGTTTTCCATTAGTTTTAGCGAAGCGTACTCTCATCTTGGTAATAAAAACAATAATTTCAAATCTATGTTTATTAATCAGCATAAAAATAATTTTCCTCACATCACGAAGTGATGTAAACCGTTGATACTTCAATGTTTATAGAGGGAGGTTAGTTGAATAAGAAGAATTTTTTACGATTGAAAAGTAACTTTGTCAACTTTGAGAAGACAGTACAAAAGGAATGAGGGATAAATGTGAAAATAGCTGAAGTGGATCAACAAAAATTAGGTCGTGTCTTGATTCAAGCCTCAATTACTGCACTTTATCGGAATGAGGAAACTTTGCGGGATTCAATGTTAAGTTTTGAGCCTGAATCAGAGAATGATCTGGAATGGAGCTTTGTGAAAGATCTATTCATTCTAACGACAGACGAAATAGCCGATAAATGGTTTGGGGGAAAAGACAATATTGGCTTTTATTTAAAAGTATAATTCCTTAGTGTCTTTAAAATAATCAGTAGGATTAAAAGGAACAATAATTGAGTGGGTACTAACAGTGGGGCGTCTGTTCTTATTCAACTAACGGGTGCTTTACTTCAAGAACGAGTAAAGCCTTTTTCTTATTGAACTAACACGGCAGGTTAGTTGAAGAAGAAGGTTTTATTGAGATTCTGTTGAATAAGTTAATATATGTAAAATGTTGTGCGAAAGGGGTGCTTTTCTAATATACTGGTTTGGCACTTTTATTGAACTAACGAAGCAGGTTGATGGAATAAGATACGTTAAAATAAATACGTAATATTTCGATTTCTAGAAAAGGGGTGTTCTAGGTGAAGAAATACCAAAGACGTACTGTTTATATTTCAATTGTAGCACTTGCTTTCTTCTTAGTATTATCTTTAACTACACAACATTGGGGATTCTTTTTATGGAGTTTATTACCTGTTTTTATGGTTTTGATGAGTACGTTTTTCACCAAGATTGACACGAAAAATAATGTAAAATAAAGAAACTCCCTTCAACTAACGGGTGCTTTAGTTGAAGAATCGGCTGCCTTTACATGGCAGCTTTTTCTTATTGAGAAATGGAATATTTCAGCATTAGGCTGCCTAATCAGAAAATACAAAAAACAATCTAAAACATGGGCTGGAAAAATGATGGTGTAGCGATGTGTTGTTCGCACTCCCTCAATTTTTCAGCCCATGTTTGCCTTTGTTTGATCAAAAGATAGGTGAGAATGGAGATTGAAAGGACATGGAGGCTGATGAATTAATAAGTGAGGTGTTGTCTGGTGGAGTGGTCCACTCACGCTATATCAGGAATGGTAGCAGGATATACGGTGACAGGGGGTGATTGGAAAGGGGCTGCGGTTGGAGCTGTTGCAGGAGTCATTCCAGATCTTGATGAACCGAAATCAAAGTTCGGGAAGCTGTTTTTCTTTGTATCCCTTCCAATCCATTCATTGTTTGGTCATCGTACCTTTACTCATTCGCTTCTATTTGCTCTCGTTGTCGGCATACTGGTTTATCCATTTGTCGAGTTGTGGGTGACATATGCATGTATTGGTGGAATCCTTGCTCACATTATAGGAGACATGCTGACGGGAAAAGTGAAGCTGTTCTATCCCTCCAGTAAATCTGTGGGCATTTCAATACCGTCTTTGAGTTTTACATTAATTGATAGAATCACAAGGCTATCACTCATTATTTATGTATGCTGGGTCATTGCAGCAAAGTTAAATATGAAATTATAGGAGGTCATTGTGTTGGAGAACGTTGCAGTCGATTTGGGATATGGATTTGTTAAGGCAATATCATCATCAGGGAAGCGTATCATTTTCCCTTCACTGGTCGGGAAAGGGTACGACAGGGGAATTACGAATATCCTTGGGGATACACCGAATGACATGGCAAACATGCATGTAACCATCGAGAATGAAGATTATTTTGTAGGTGAGCTTGCCAATGAATCACGTTCGTTATCTCGTATCTTTGAACGTGAACGGTTCAATCATATTTACACTCATATCCTTTTGAATACAGCCATACAGCTTGTCACGGGTGGCAGAGGAGGCTCAGTCAATCTTTCAACCGGTCTACCGCTAGACTTCTATAAGGCACAAGCCAAAGACTTTCAATCCTCCATCACTGGCATCCAGTCGTTTATTGAATGGAAGTCGGGTCCGTTAGTTGAGGGGGCGAAACAAGTGAACGTAGAACGCGCACTAGTATTTCCGCAAGGGGCTTCAGCCATCTTTTCAGCCCTGATCAATCATGAAGGGAAGTTCACTTATCCCCAATTCATGAATCAAGGGTCTCTGATCGGATTAATTGATATCGGTTTTAGAACGACAGATTTTGTTGTGGTTGAGATTCAGGAGAATGGATCTTTTGTTCCAAAGGCGAAGTTATCCGGTACTGTCGATGACGGTGTAAATAATTTGTATAGGGATATTCGACAATCCTTCAAGACGCAAACAGGTGGTGCGGATTTGAGTGAGCTTTATATCAATCGGATTTTAAAGGATGAACAATTGAAGTATAAAGGAAATAGTATTGATTTTAGTCAAATTATTCAATCCAGTAAGAAGTCCATAGCCACTAACATTGTAGATCGCTTGAAAAACGTATGGGCTGAAGAATCGGATCTGTTCGATGCAATTTTCTTGGCCGGTGGGGGTGGCGAACTGTTCGAGTCTTTTATCCAGCCCCATTTTGATAACCGTTTGTTGAAGATAACGGAAAGCCAATTTGCCAACACAATCGGATATTTGAGATTAGGCAAGTCCGTATTTGAGCAGCTGGATCGCCGTCATAAGTCAGTGATGTGATATGAATGCAAATTGGGAAAAGCGATATAGCTTCCGTCTTCAAGAAGAGGATGAAGAAATCTACAACCTATTGGCACGCGTACCAGACAACAAGCGAAGCGAGACCATCAGGCAGATGCTGCGTTTCGCGGTACGGACACTATCGGCAAATCAAAAATCGAATGAGGAAAACAGGCAATTGTTAAAAGAAGTGCAGCTATTGCGAGAAGACTTGATGAAACAACATTTGGAGCTATTGACGAAAATTGAGAGCAGTCTGTCAGCCGGGAATGTCCAGGCGGTTGATACAAATGAAGACTCGACAATAACGGAACAAGCGATAGACGATAGCGCTAGTGCGATGCTGTCGTCTTTTGGCATTGAATTCTAACCATTTATGGAGGTGCGAAAACATTGAAGACTAAGGAAGAGCTACGTATGCGTAAGAAGAAAAAGTTCTTGAAAGTTTGTAAAACGTTGAGGGTGTGTGACACCTGTCTATTTAAAGAATTGGTGATGATGGGGGACCGATCGAATGACAGGGAGATGGTCGAAGCTCTTTGTGGTGGGTGTCCCAATTATATAGAAATGCGGAAAGTAGGTGACGAGCTTTGGAATACAGATACGTATCTTGAAGCTATCCTTGAGAAAAAACAGGACATAACCACCCAGGAAATATTAATGCTGCTTGACGAGGGAATTCCAAAGAAGAGAATTCGAGAAGCGCTGGGAATCCGTTCGGCGATGGAATTCAGAACTTTTATCTCGGGACTTGTTGAAAATGAAAGGAGACTATACCAATGAAGCTACTGGAAACAACTATCGATTCATATGTAGAAGCTGAATATCAAATAAAACGTCTTTTAACAGATACGCGGGACCTTATGGAAAATATAAATGTGTTCAATTTGAATGCTGATGCTGTCCAAAAATATCACATATTGTACAAAGCGATGGAGGGACTTGAGGAAGCTTATTCTTCTATCGTCGATTTGAATAAGAAGGTTTTGATAGAAGGGCACTTGCTGAAGAATGAACGGGGACGCTATGAACTATGTGGCAGAGAATTTACGAGTGGTTCCTTGATTGATGTTTGGCGTGAAGACCCGGATATGAAAGATGGGGGCTACTACATTTCCTCCCGGATTGAGCATCGTGGAGGTGACTATTACTGCGTAGATATGCCTTATATAAAATTGGATGGATTGAAAGCTCGCTACAGGGCTGCATACTGAGGATTTCATTGTGAAAGGAGCGAGGAATATGCAGATGGGTTTGGAACAAACCTATAAGGCGGTCATACTGAAAGAAATGTTGGAACAGGAACTAAAGGAACTTGAATCCGTTCAAAAAAACAAGGGTCGTGAAAAAATGATAAGCAGGGCAACCATGCGGAAGATCGTGAAACGATCGTTCATTTGGTTGCCTGTTTTTATGATTTTTGTGAATTATGTCCGTAATGGAATTGACCCTTTTATTTTCATTTATGCACCTGTGTTTCTGTTTTACACTTCTGTCTATACGAGTGTAATACTCTTGTTCATATTGATTTACAATTCAGCCGTCAAGTACCTCCTTAGGGAGAAGAAGGTAAACCCAAAAGAGTCGGCTTTTTATGAGCAAAATAAAAAAGCCATCAAGGTGAACATCGAAACGGTTGAGCTAGCCTTGAAAAATCAATCTTCATTGATGCCGAAATATCATATCAAAGAGGTTTTGGAGCAATTGATTGCTTATAAGAGGGAGGGGAGAGTAAAAACCGATCAGGATGCTATCAAACTGTTTGCAAAGGAACATCCTTCCCATGCTCAGCCCGTTTCTTCAAAAACAGGAAGAGGCTTTACGAAAATGAGTTTGCTCATTCGAAACTTCATAGGAACGGTTGCAGCTGTATCTCTTTTCACCAGCGGTATTAACCACCGAAAATATCGCAAAGGATGGTGATGCACGAATCTGTGAAAGGGGGTGAGTGAATGTTTAAGCTAATTATCGGGACTATCCTTATGATTTTCCTAATAGTTGTGATCGGAAGCCTATTGTTAGAGCAATTTCCAACTTTAATTCCTTTGTGGGAAGAGCTGAAAATGCACGTTATCAATCTTTATGAGTCCTCGTTAGTTAAATACGGGACGGTGACTACACTTGTATTGATTGTCGCGATTTTCATCGTCGTTGGAAGCTCGAAGAAGTTTTAATGAATGGAGAACGAGTAAAATGGAGGGAGGTAATCGATATTGAGGAAGAGATTAAATAAGTCGGGTACTTCAAAGGACGGTCTTTTAAAAACGGCAATTGAGATTTTCAAAAGAGCGAATGAAAATGAAAAACGAAAGAAAGAAATTAGAATACGGGAAAAGAAAAGCAGACCGAAAGGATACCGGGCTAAGAAGCTTGGGGCATTCACTTTCTGGTTGCTTTTTTCATTTATGCTGCTAATTGTATTCGTCAATGTATTCTCTTCTAATGGTCTCTCGAATGCAGTGACTGAAGGAGATGAAGCCGAATTGAACAAAGCAACTTCCGCCGAGGGAATTGAGTTCGCAAAAAGTTTCCTTGTAACCTATTTCAATTGGAATGTAGATAACGAGAAAAGGAGTGATCGAATCGGCAGGCTAGGTCGTTATCTACCAGACACATTGAGCGAGGAGGCGGTAACAGGCGGTAGCAAATGGAACTCAACACTTACCCGTGAAAGCATTGTGCTGAAGGATATAGATAATCTTGGAGATTCCAAAGCGCTTATCACATTTCAAGTGAAGGTGTTGTTTCAATCATCTGCAGACAACAACCAAACGGAAGACAAAGCGAAAAGTGCACCCGAAAAGGTGAAAGCTGATAAGTATATTGCCGTCCCAGTTTTCTATGACGAGGAAGAAAACCGTTTTATCGTTTATGACTTGCCAAGTTTCACCTTCGTGGAGCAGGAGAAGATTGATAGAACGATTGCTCTTGAAACGGACGGTTTAAAGTCAGTCACAGATGGCAGCACTCAAAACATCAAGGCATTCCTAGACACGTTCTTTGAAGCTTTTTCAACAGACTCCAAGGACAAGCTAACGTATCTCGTAGAAGATCCGAAACACCAAAATGGGCTTAACCAGACAATGAATTTTGTAAGATTAAAGAACACGGAAATATTCGAAGGGAAAAAAGCGGAAGAAAAAGTGGTCAGAACAGAAGTGATCCTTGCTGAACCGGATACGGGAATTGAATTCACTTCCTCTTATCTCTTAGTGTTGGCCGAGAAGGAAGGGCGTTACACCGTTCTGTACATCAATAATAAATCATACATCGATGAGTTGAAAAATAAGAAGCATGAAGAGGAAATCGAAGTGACTGAAGGTCGAGAGCTTCATAAGGAAGACGATCCGGAAGAAGAATAACTAGAAGAATAGGTGAGGATGACGCAGACAATAGTCTGTGTTTTTTTATTGCGGAGGGAGGTGAAATGAATGAGTTTGGAAGGATTGTTTACATGGATTTCAGAGGAAATCAAGTGGGCATTGTTCATCGTTCTGTTTATTGCCCTGATTGTAACAGCTTTTAAGAGAGCGTGGATTGCAATGATCGGTGTTGTTATCGGTCTTGCCTTCATTGGAATTTTCATCGTGAATCCAGATGTCCTGATTGGTATTTCCGAGTTTATTGCGGAGAAATTGAGTTTAGGAAAATGAAACTCGCATTTATTAATCGGCAAGGGGGATTATCCTTCTTGCTTTTATAGATAGTGTACAGCATGGAGGTGAAAGCTCATTAAAAGGATTCCACTTTATGTGCTGAATAATTTCATTCGTTTTGAAAGGCAGCTTTATCAAATCTTCGGTTTGGAATTGGGAAGACCACTACGGTTGAAAGCAGTCATGTATTTCATCTTGATTGCGCTAGTGGAAGCAGCCATTTACTTCACGCCTGGAATCGGTCGCTTAATCAATTGGATACCCGTGGGGATTTTGATTCTAATTCCGATTGGACTAGCTTGGTTACTTGCTGACGTCGGGACGGAAGGGAGGTCACCAATCCACTTTTTCCGCTCATTCATTACCTATCAAATAAGGAAGTTGAAGAACAATACATTTTACAGAGGACGAGAAGTGGAGAAAGAAAGGGATTATCAATTCCATAACTACTATACCTATGCTGAATCCAACTGGAATGACGAATTGTTTGTTTTACCAAGAGAAGTTGATGAAGAGCATGCAAAAGCTATGAATTATCTGGCCCGTGTTTTAAACGAAGATCCTAAGAAACCTACCACTGGTGCAAACGATGAAATGGAGGGCGATAAAATTGCATGAGGAAAATACCTCAATGACGTAAAACGGGAAGAAGCTGTTATTTACGTGCAGCTTCCTTCTTCTTATTAAAAAACAAAGGAAGTGGTTAACATGAAAATCGAGTTTCCCGTAAAACACATAGAGAATAACTTAGTCTTTTCTCATGACGGTACTGTTTGGGCTTACTATAAAATAGACGGTTTCAACTATGACTTTTTGGAAGATGACGAGAAGATTCTACCCTTCCAACAACAAATGTCGTTCCTGACGAATGTAGGGCTTGACCTTCATTTCCTTGTCGTGCCTAATCCGACAAATATAAAAGGAATTTTGAACTCGACAATCGAGGAAATGAAATTGAAGGAGTATCCCCTGAAAGAGAATGGGATTCAATTTATTGAGCAAGTCAAAAAAGCCCTTGAAAATGAACGGGAATTGAATGAATCAAGTGAATACCATCATTATATCGGTATTCAATTAGATCCTGAGAAAAACAGATATGTCTCCGGTAATGCCGGTATCAATGCTTTGACTTCCATAAAGATGTTTTTCGAAGGTTTCAGTTCTCCGCTTTATCAGGCTGTAGGTTTGTATCCGGATGATATTCTTCAAAGCCAGATCAATGCATACCAAAGCCAAGCGGTTTCTATTGAATCTACAGTTGCCAATTCATTTGGCTCACGTATCCAAAAAGTTACAACGGAAGAACTGGTCTTCATTATCGAAAAGACTTTTAGTACACGAAACAATAACACGGATGTTCAGCCCCGCACTTATTTTGAAATAGGGACTGCTGTTGAGGGGATTGACAAGCAAGGAAATAAGCATAAAGCAATCCGAAACAATAAAAGAGATTTCTTTGACTTGCAGAATACGAATATTAGGGAAATCGGACCGAAGACTTTGCAGTTAAGCCGAATCACAGACGACAATGAAATTGAAAACCTGTATTGCCAATACTTGACTATAGAATATATGGATGACGTACAACATCATCCCGGCAGCGAATGGCTGTATCGCATTCAATTACGCATGCCATTCCCTTTGACAATTTCCATACGTGCAGAAAACCAACCGAATGAAATCATCAAGAAGAAATTGACGAATGCAAAATTAGAATTCAGGGACCAACGGAAAGAGGCTGAAAAAGGCGGACAAGTCGTTGATATGAGCGTGGATGTATCCCAAAGCGGAACCGTACAGATGGAAAACTATTTCAAACAAACTGGTTTCCCCGGTTTCGCATGTTCTTTCGTTTTCAAAGTCTCTGCTGAATCCGAAGAGCAATTGAAGACTCGCGTCGGTTTATTAAGAAATGAATTGTCTAAGTTCGGCTTGAAAATCGTGGCTCCATACGGAGAACAGCTTCACTTTTTGTTGGAGTCTATTCCCGGTTCGAGAAAATACCATGATGATTATAAGATGGAAGTCGCTCCTGGGGTGCTTGCAGGCATGATGTTCGGTGCCACGACGAATATCGGGGATAATCGTGGGTTTTATATCGGTCATACCTCACAGTTCTCCAAGCCGGTCTTTATCCAGCCCGATCTAGCTGCCAAGGCGTTCGATGGATTAGGAAACGTAGTGGATTCCATATCGGTACTCGTTGCAGGGATGACCGGAAGAGGTAAATCATTCTTCATGAATCTGTTCATTTATCTAGCCACTCTGACAGGTTCGAAAGGGTTGATAATTGATCCGAAGGGAGACAGGACTGGATGGGATAAAGGGCTGCCGTTCATCCCGAAAGAATTCATTGAGGTTTGGACACTCGGCTCTGACCCTGATGATGCAGGTTCGCTCGATCCATTTAGGACGAGTACGAGCATCGAGGAGGCCAAAGACATTACCATGGACATCCTATCATATCTGTCGAACATCGATCTAAATGATGATGCCTATAATATCTTGAGTGAAGCAGTGGAGGAAGTAGCTAATATGCCTGACCCGTGTATAGGTCGCGTCTTGAGTTATCTCCATGACTTGTATGAGAATCGCCCAGAAAGCATGTCAAATAGCCGTTATGAGTCATTGGAAAGGTTAAGGGGTACATTAGAAACGTTGAAACGAAATCAGTTGTCCATGTTGCTATTTGGTGAAGTGGGTCAAAATTTCAAAGTGTTGGGTCACGATAAGCCAATCCAGGTATTGATGATTCAGAATCTAAGTCTTCCTTCATCCAGCGAAAAGAAGAATGCACGGACAATCCATAAAATCTCCGAAGCCATTATGATATCCATCACGGCTTGGACAAAGCAATACATGTTCAAAGGGGATAGGGGAACCCATAAATTCATCCTTCAAGATGAAGCAAGTGCTATTGAGCGAAGTGCTATAGGTTCCGAACTGATGGATTTCATTGTTCGTATGGGCCGTTTCTATAATACTACGCTTATGAAGGGATCTCAGAATGCTTCCGACCATGGGAACGATGTCGCAAACATGGGGATGAAATTCAGCTTCGGTTTACGTAAGACAAGTGAAGCTGAAGAGATGCTAGACTATCTTAATCTACCCAAAACAGATGCAAACATCGAAATATTGAAGTCGTTGGATCGCGGTGAAGCATTATTCCAAGACATTTATGGACGGTCAGCCGTTGTGAAAATCAATCCTGTTTTTGTTGAATTGTTGGATGCTTTCGATTCCTCAACTTCATCCGAAGCGGAAAGGGAACGTGAAAAAGTAAGAGTTGTATGATAACATAAAAACCATTGAAAGGGAGTGATGTATTGTATAAAAAAAGTACGTGGAGTTTATTTCTCCTCCTAGCCATGACTTTTCTTATGGCAGCGTGCTCCGCTGAAAACGAAGAAGGTACAAAAGCGAAGTCTGTTGATAATGCGGAGAAGTATGCGGATGTATTTGAAGTGACGGATGAGATAGCTCATGATTTTATGGTTGTAAAGACTGAACAGAATTACCCTGAGATACTGGGGTATTTGTCCTCTGATGGGGTTGAAGAATTAAAGGAAAAGAAATCGTACCTGTTGGACAGTCATGAGTATCCTAATCGTTTTGAGGAGTTAGAAGGAAATTATGAATTGAGAAGATATGATAATTTCTACAGTGAAGAAAAGAAAGAAGTTTATTATAGGTATCGTACGCCAGACGACCAAAATGTTCTAACTAACGGTTGGATTATAATTAAACCAAATGATGAAAGTGAATGGAAAGTTGAATCCTTTTATGGAGAACGGCCAGAAATTATCAATGATAGTAATGCGGAAACTGGAACGGTACTTCATGAATTACCAAAGGAATAAAGAATTAAAAATGAAAGGAGGTAACAGGCTACGGTAACCCTTGCTATATGCATAGGGTTATTTTTTATTGCCTAAACCATATGCTATCTAAATCTAAAGTTATATTATGTAGCACTATGATGGTTATTCTGTTTTTCACTTTAGGTATAGCTAATACTAGAGCAACAGACGATGGAGAAGATCCTACCTCCAAAACAAATATCATGGATATTATTACGGATCAGTATGGTGAATTTAAAGATGACCAAAAATCTTATTATCATTTAGATGCCGTTTCGGATAAAGATGTGGAGTCCTCAGAGGAAGGGGAAAAGTTTTGGGCTGATACTTATGATAAACTTTTCGGCTGGGCTGATGTTAAAGAAAATGTGGGAAATAAATTAAGTGAAATGGTCAATCTAGTCAATAACATTGTTTTTGACATTAATATATTTTTGACTTACACAATGTTGGTTATGTATGACCTAGCATATACAGCAGATTTTACTGAAAAAATCATTGTAGAGCTAGAATCCCTAATGTCAAATATCACAGGTATTTCAGGTGGGGCCTTCAATATCGGATTCGGACTCTTTGGGAATCTGGTAAAACTGATTGCTGTGTTGACAGGCATATATGCCTTGTACATTTTCATTGTAAAACGTGCGTTTTTTGAATCATTTACATCTGTCTTTCAAACAATTATTGCGCTTACCATCGCAATTTTTATGTTTGCTAACTACACCGCTCTATTAACAGGAGCAAATAAGATTACAACAGAACTAAGTGGATTTGTTGTTAGTCTTCCCAGTCATTCAGGGGGACAAGAATCGAATGTAGAAGACCCAAGAACGAAAATGAAAGACAGTATTTGGGGTATGTTTGTTGATAGACCATATTTATATATGCAATATGGAACACATGATGTCGAATCATTAGGTAGAGGAGATAGAGATAGGGGTGTACAACGCGTAAAAAACATCCTAAAAGAGCCTGTTGGTGAAGAAAGATTAACTAAAGTCATTGAAGATGAAGCATCTAAAAATGGACATAGTAATCACATGATGAAATATTCAGCTGTGAACAGCCGTTTAGCATTCTCTTATTTTTACATGGTAATTAACGGTCTTGTGTCGCTTCCTATCTACTTATTATCGCTTTGTTTAATACTATTTCAGTTTTGGTTCATGGTGATTGCTGCTCTTGCACCATTTGCTTTACTGATAGCAGTCATTCCGGGTCAGTTCAATGTAATGAAACGTTATTTCATTGAGCTCGGTATACCTTTGGCCTTGAAGATATTTGTTTCATTCGTTGCGTTGATTGTTTTTGTGATTTCAGACATCATCTATGCTGCAGATTTCAAATCGCTCAGCGGTGGTTCCAATCCGTTTTATAGCTATGTTGGTGCAGCAACTTTCAATCTGTTGTTGTTTGCTACAATCTTCATACTAAGGAACAGAATCAAGGACATCTTCTCTTCCGGTTCTAATACGATTCGAGAACTCCGTGAGAGTTCGGGGACGTTCAACGCTCCATTTAAAAAGGGCATGCAAAATGTCGCAACAGTGGGTGGAGCTGTCGCAGGGGCTGTTACTGGCGGTCCTGCCGGTGCAATGACAGGAGCAGCAATCGGCGGCTCGGTTGGTAGAGTCGTGACTGGTGAAGGTGGCGTTAGTGATGTTGCAGGTTCAGCTATGAAGGCTCAGCATCTGGCCCATCTAAGCAAGATGTCACAATCAGAAAAAGCTAATACGCTAACCGGTACTGATAGGAGTAAGCTTGAAAACTTCCTGAATGATAAAGACTTTACTCCTGAGATGAAGAAAGAAACGATGGAGGCATTCGAAAAGGCAGGCATTAATCAGCTTTCAGATGATGAACTTGCTGAGCAATTTGAGAAGATCAGTAGTCGAGGGGATATGGAAGGGAATTTCGCCGAAACATTTGCTAAGGGTATCTCGGATAACAGAAATAGCCAAGCGGTCGAGCTGGAGAAAAATGTACTGTTCCCTGACCGAAAACAAAGACGGGAACAAACAAAATCAGTTCTGTCCGATACAGGAATGTCGTCAGAAATGGTGGACTTAACTATGCAATCTTTAGAAAAGCATGGCCTTCATGATGTGAGTCCTCGAGAATTGCGTACGGAGTACCATAAACTGAAAGGACAAAGGGATCTTTCTGGAGGCTTTGCAGAAACATTTGCAAAAGGTATTTCCGATGAAAGAAGATCGATTCAATTGCAAAAAGAGATACAGGATGTATACGGTGAAGTGGAATACGAACTGCACTTGAACAGAACAATGATAACCAATGAGCTTTCGAACAGGGGGCTCCCGTCAGAAATGATTGACAGGACGTTGGATACTTTAAAATCACATGGAGTAGATAACCTCAGTCAAACGGAAATGAAGAGACACTTTGATTTAGTTGTAGAAAAAGGAGGGCAGGGCGAATGGAAAAATGGGTTTGCTGATACGTTTGTCGCAAATATCCAAAACGAGAGAAAGGCTGTTGAATTGGAGAAAGAACGTAAAGCCCTCCTGAAGAGTAATAACCTTAAATCACTTGGTGATTTCCCAAAATAATCCTGGCTTTTACAAGCGAGAAATGTCACTGAAGGAGTTGGAAGCACGTGAATGAACGAACAAAACGAATACTCATGATTAGCGTGATAGGTCTCTCTGTCACGCTTTTATTATTGGGTTTTATTGTAGGTATCGTTGATAAGTCGAAGGAGAAGAAAGCAGAAGAGAAGGCAGTTGAAGATTTAGGGTCAACAGAAAATCGCGGGATTTGGCAATATACTTCGAAGGAAGGTGGATCAGAAAATCAAAACGTTAGTAATAAAGAAATGAAATCTGAAGAAGTGAATGAAAACACGGATGACAATTTCACAAAAAACTATTTGAAAGTACCCGATGAAGTCACTAAAAAACCAACACAAATCGATATGTTTCCTGAGAAGTATCTAGATGAAACGAAGATGCTGGCCGAAGACTTTGTAACCAAATTCCACACGTTTGATAGGAAGAAACCAACCGAACATTTAAATTCTGTTGAGGGGGTCTTGATACAAAGCCATATTGATTACCTGAGAGATGCCAAGGCTGAAAAAATTGAAGGGATGAAGGATGTTGAAGGTATCGTTTCCCGAAAAGTTCTATCCGTAGAAATAAAAGAACCTGTTGCGCCTACTTTGATTGCTATCTCATGGGATGGGGTCGTTGTAAGCGAAGTGTTGGATAGCGATGGCAATGTAAGAAAGGACACTGATATTTACAGCATGATGTTTGAGAAGGACAGCAACGGAAAATTCCAGATCACAGATTTCTATTTGAACTATGACCAAAAGAGATAGGGGGAATCGAGTGACATGAAAAAGTTGCTATGGTTGGTTCCTATCTTAGCCAGCCCAGGTTTGCTTCTTCTGTTATCCATTCTCGCCCTTTTCCTCTTCCTAGGCGTGTTTATAGTTTTTACTGAAGAAGATGATGAAAGATGGAACTTTGCAGGAGGTGCGGTATGTAGACCGGACGGGGAAATCAGCGAAGAATTGTTCTTCTCCCAGTTCAACAATGCGGGAAAATTTACCGAGAAGGGAACGGTTTTTATTGAGGTTGCTGAAAAATATGGTATAGATCCGGTATTAATGGCTGCTATTGCGTTTCATGAAACAGGTTCAGGAACGTCTGCCGCAGTAATGCTGAAGAACAATCCGGGTGGTTTGATGGACCCTGCAACCGGCAGTCGTTTTTTATATTCCTTCTCGACGATTGAAGAGGGCATAGAAGCCATGGGGAAGACATTGCACAATCGAATTATCAAGGATGGATTGATTACGATTGCCGATTTAGGAAGCGCCTATGCGCCCATTGGGGCTGATAATGACCCCACTGGTCTTAACAACCACTGGGTGCCAGCAGTTACAAAATTCGTTGCTCAATTTGGTGGTCTGACGATGAACTGCGAGGTTCATGTTGTTGGTGACTGGATGATTCCGTTATTGTCGGGACTGAAGATTAACAGCCCATTCGGTTATCGGATACACCCTGTCTACGGTGATGAACGATTCCATACAGGTATAGACCTTGCTTGTACGAATGGCGATCCGATACTTGCAGCGCAAAGCGGTAATGTCATTTTCGCCTCCGAGAACGGGTGGTCAAATGGGTATGGTCTTCATGTAATAATTAATCACGGGGAAATCACTACGCTATATGCACATATGGATTCGGTGGCAGTCGGGATAAATAAGACTGTTTCGCAAGGTGATGTGATCGGTACTTGCGGTTCAACAGGAACATCAACTGGTAATCACCTCCACTTTGAAATTATTCGCGCTGGTGTGAAGGAAGATCCAATGCCTTATTTATCGGAATACAAGCCTGTCGATGATGAATAACCATTTGTCCGACGTGAATATAGCCTTTAATCGTTGATTTCAAAGTATTTTTAACTGTCAACGTCCGACGTTGAACAAAATGAACGTCTGACGTAAAAAGACCGCTTGAAGCCCGTTGCTATAAGGTTTCTTCTTCCTAACGTCCGACGTTGGGTTATTTGTGTTTCATAAACTTCGATAACGTCCGACGTTAGATATCCAAAATGTAGTCATAGCAAGGGTTCATGATATGAAATAACGTCCCCGATGTAGAAAGGAGTGAAATAGATGGAGGAAGAAAAGACGTTGCTGCTTGAGCAATTGAAGAATATCGAGAGAATGAAGGTCTACCTAATGTCTCGGATTAATGTGATAGGTGGTAATAGGAATGCAATAAGACGGACAACGGTCTATCCGATGGCGAAAGTGAAGCCGATGCTAATCGATGACTACCCCGTTTTTCAATTTTCTTATGAGGGAGCCCTTCCTTTATATAAAGAGGAAGACCGGGATTACCTTGCAATGATTAGGCACTATTATTTCAGAGCAACCATCGATGCTTATGACTTTTCGAAGATTGATTTCCAATTCGATAAATCTGTAATCATCATTGCTCAGCATTATGAAAATAAACTCATTCGCGATTTAGACAATCGCAACAGAAAGCTAATTCAGGATGCAATCCGGCACACGGGTTTAATTGGGGATGACAGCTGGTGGCGAGTATGGAATGTAGATATAGGTTTTTTAGATCCACGAGGCAATCATTTCCAGGTATATGTGGTGTCACAAGACAATTTTGCGGAATTCATTGAGGTCCTTAAAAAGAGAAATTTTCACTTGGCCCATATTCCTGACCCATCAATTAAGGAAGGGATAATTAAGAAGTACGAATCTGATATCAAAGAAAAAGACGTTGGAAATGTACCGCAACCCGAGGAGACTACGGAGCAATTATCGGATATTGCAGCTACTCATTTTTGGGGCTGACCTTTTTGTGATTTCGGCTATATTGTACCCAGCGAAATAATGATTTTTTTGGGTGCAATATAAGGATTCATATCAAAATGCAATGTTGTACCCGATTTAAGCATTATATTGTACCCGTTGCTTTCAATTTGAAATTACGGAGGGAGTGGCTTTACAGAAAATCAGTCGAATTGGACAAATTCAAGAGGTTTAGTTGAGGCAATTCGTAACACCGTGTAGAAGTGACCGAAAATAAACAGCCCCTACGAATTAACGAAAGGAGAGGATTCAATGGCGCGAGCCAACAAAAAACAGGTGGTGAAGATACTCCAACCTCTGGATATTGCGATACTGACAGGACTCTACGAATACCGTGCATTGAGTACGGAGCAGATCATGCGACGCTACGAACTGTCACGGTGGTACACGTACAAGAAACTGCGCATCCTGCGGAATTCCAGATTGATTAGCACGCATCCAATCAGCGGCTATCTAGTGAATCAGAACAGACAAGGCTCGTATCACCGTATCAGTGAAACGGGCATTTCCTGCTTGCGAGAGCAGGGGGTGCCTGTTGAACGGCGGGCAGACCAATTACGCATCAACGTCCGTCACTTACCGTTCCTTCTATCCACCAATGACGTCATGATTGATTTGGAAGCGTACGGTTGGCAAATGGAAGATAGCAGGAGTGTGAAGGCTAAATTCGAGCTTAACCGAGGGGCAAATGTACAAGGGATGCTGAAAAGTCCTAGGGGAACAGACTACCTCTTCTACATGTTCCTCCACGGCGTAGGAATGAAGAATCTCATGAAGGTATCCCATGAACTGATGGACGTCAGCAATCCAAACTATATTCTCTTCGCCAAAAGTGCAGCTAGCTACAAGACAATCGTTGAACACCTTTCAACCAATACGTCTGTCATCTTCCAATGTCAAAGCCTAAAAGTTTTCCCGTACACGTTCGCCAAATACTATTTACGCCATTTTGAAGATGAACAAAACGTAATGAGATTTCTGGAAGACTATGAAGTATACGACTTTTTCCTTAAAACGAATTTCAAAGATACCCGAAAGAAGATATACGATGGATTGGAGCGGATCGTCCGTCACAAAGGTGAGGAAAAGTATCTCGTAAATCTTCTCGACACCGATTTGGTCAAAATTTACAATGTCCGTCATTACCGTAAAGAAATGTACCAATTGGACGGCCGTAAAGTGCTCCTGATTACTACTTCCATGACGAGGCGCATGCACGAACAATTACTAGGCGAAATCCACCATGTTGATTACCTTGAAATTGATTCAAGGGAGCTGATCGATTATCTAAAGGCAATCCAACCCGTTACTTCAATATAAAGTGTCCTTTGAAATACGTTCTGTATTTAACTAACTCATGAAAGGGGAAGTTACATGGAAACCAATAATCAAGTCATTCCCGAACTGCTCGAAATGACAAAGCTCACAGCACACGAAAAGTTCCTCAATAATGAAATAGCCGTACATCTTGGCGAAAAGGAGCAAAAGCGAATGTACCGAACCATGCGTGAACTGCTGACAGATGAACTCGTTTTCGTGTTGAATCTTGAAGTGACGAATGCCCGAAGCAGAAAGGGTTGATCGTATTGCAAGTATTCATTGCGGTGATTAGTTTTCTAACGGCAGCATTGGGCGTTACAGCTATGTACAATGCTGTCTACATCCCGACAGCAAAGTTGATTCTCATTTCAGGGCTGACAGTCACGGCCATCTATTTCATTGTTAGGCGACTTCAACAACAGAAATATAAAAAACTGGATAGGTTAATGTCGTTCACAATGTCCCTGTTAGCATCCATGTTTCTTTCAAGCCTTGTTCATGCAGCGTGGGATATGGAAAAGTTCCTTTCTCGGTTAACGACGATGAAAATGACTTTGGTGTTGCTCGTGATAGTTGCTGTTTACTTGAACGTTGTCATCATACGTGCTGAAATATCGTACAAGAAAAAACGTGGCAATCAACGAATCGAGGAACAACCGAACAAAAGCTATTTTGAAAAACGAAAAGAGGAAAAGGAGAGGATACAGCGAGGGGAAGTTAGAATAGTGCTTGGTGCATCCACTGATAATGAAGATAATTGATCAAAATATATTAAATTGCAGTATAAGTATTCGGAAGGGGTGTTGGAATATTTTGAAACAAGGGCTATAATTCTACTTATAGAACTAACGGGACAGTTTAGCGAAAGAAGTAGGTGCTTGATTAGGTATTTAAGGTTATGCACAAGAAAAGTGTTTTGATAGGGGAGATATACAAATGAGAAAGAGAAAAGTGGGAATTTTACTATATGATTTTGTAGATTTATTAGATTTTGCTGGTCCAGCTGAAGTGTTATCATTAACCGCTAATAATAAAGCCGAGCAAGCATTTACCCTTTACAAAAAGCAGTTGTTACCTACAAGACCGTTTGAAGTAATAACTATTACAGATACAGGAAACGAAATAAAAACTCATTCAGGGATAATAGTACAACCTGATTTTAGCATTGATAATAGTCCAGAATTAGATATTCTAATAATTCCAGGCGGACCATTAAGGGCGGTACAATCTGTGGTTAAAAACCAAAAGGTAATAGATTGGATTATTAAACATAATAGCATTGAATATATATGCTCGGTCTGTACTGGAGCATATATTTTGGGCGAAACTGGTTTGTTAGATGGAAAGAAGGCAACGACTCATCATTTAGCAATGAAGGTATTACAAGAAAAATACCCTGATATTCGAGTAGCATCAAACAGCAAAGTTGTACACGATAGTAACCTCATAACTTCTGGTGGAGTTTCTTCAGGAATTAACATGGCACTTTATCTCGTTGAGCAAATTATGGGAAAAACTACTTCCGAAAGAACAGCTAAAACTATTGAATTTGTACAATAAATAATTTTACTAACGGGTGTTTTACTTGAAGATCATCGAGCGCTTTAACGGTTCTTTTTTCTTGTTCTACTTAAGGAGGTTAGTTGAAGAAGATAAATTTATTATTATACTTGACCGCGTACCTTAGTACGCGGTTTATAATGTTTATAGGGGTGAGTTATATGAGTTACAGAATTAGTGTATTTGCAGAAAAATGCGATGTAAATAAAGAGACGATTAGATATTACGAACAAAGAGCATTATTAAAAGAGCCTTCACGAACGAATGAAGGTTATAGGATATATTCAGATGATGATATTAAACGTGTAAAATTTATCAAAAGAACACAAGACCTTGGCTTTTCATTGAATGAAATCTATAAATTGCTTGGAGTTGTTGATAATGATGAAGTTCGTTGCAAAAATATATTTGAATTTGTATCAAAAAAGGAAATAGAAATTCAGGAACAAATTGCAGATTTAAAGCGTATTGAGTCAATGTTAAGGGACTTAAAAAGTCGATGTCCAGATCAAAAAGCATTACATCAATGTCCAATTATCGAAACGATAATCTTTGATTGAATATCACCCTTGATTTTATAAATATAAGGAGGAATAAATAGTGAAAAAATATCGGGTTAAAATCATTGGAATGACTTGCACGGGCTGTGAAGAACATGTTGCTGTTGCTCTTGAAAACATGGGTGCAAAAGAGATTGAAGTGGATTTTCGTCGCGAGGAAGCTGTATTTGAACTTCCGAATGACGTGGAGGTGGAAAGAGCGAAAAAGGCAATTTCTGATGCCGAATACCAACCTGGAGAGACAGAAGAAGTACAACAGCAAGAAACGGTTCAACTTGGAGATGAAGGCGATTATGATTATGACTACATTATCATTGGTTCTGGTGGAGCATCCTTTTCATCTGCCATTGAAGCCGCGAAATACGGAGCGAACGTGGCAATCATCGAACGTGGCACAGTGGGTGGAACATGTGTGAACATCGGATGTGTTCCTTCAAAGACGCTGTTAAGAGCTGGAGAAATCAATCATATAGCAAAAAACAATCCGTTTGTGGGATTGCACACGTCAGCAGGCAATGTCGATTTGACTCCATTAATTAAGCAGAAAAACGATTTGGTGACGGATCTTCGAAACTCGAAATATATTGATTTAATTGATGACTATGGCTTTAAATTAATAAAAGGTGAAGCGAAATTCGTGGATGAAAAAACTGTCGAAGTGAATGGCATGCAGTTATCAGCCAAACGATTTTTAATCGCGACAGGTGCTTCACCAGCTGTACCAAAGATTCTTGGAATAGAAGAGGTAGATTATTTAACAAGTACATCATTACTTGAATTAAAACAGGTTCCAAAACGTCTTACAGTCATTGGTTCAGGTTATATCGGTATGGAATTGGGACAACTATTCCATCATTTGGGTTCAGAAGTAACGTTGATGCAAAGAAGTCCACGACTGTTAAAGGAATACGATCCTGAAGTTTCAGAAGCAATCACGCAAGCATTAACAGAACAAGGGATTAATTTAGTAACAGGGGCAACTTTTGATCGTGTTGAACAAGATGGCGAGATAAAAAAGGTTTATGTAACGGTCGATGGCAGGACAAAAGTCGTTGAATCAGACCAGTTACTTGTTGCGACGGGAAGAAAACCAAATACGACGACTTTGAATTTAGAGGCAGCTGGTGTTGAAGTAGGCTCGCGTGGTGAGATTATGATCGATGAGTATTCAAAAACAACGAATTCAAGCATCTATGCAGCAGGAGATGTGACGCTTGTTCCTCAATTTGTATATGTGGCAGCTTATCAAGGTGGAATTGCAGCAGGAAATGCCATCGGAGGACTGAATAAAAAGCTGAATTTAGAAGTGGTTCCAGGGGTTACGTTTACAGCTCCAGCGATTGCAACCGTTGGTTTAACGGAGCAACAAGCAAAAGAGAAAGGCTATGAAGTGAAAACATCCGTCTTGCCTTTAGATGCCGTTCCGAGAGCTTTGGTTAATCGAGAAACAACAGGTGTTTTTAAATTAGTGGCAGACGCAAAAACAATGAAGATAATAGGGGCTCATGTGGTAGCAGAAAATGCAGGAGAAGTAATTTATGCAGCGACACTGGCTGTCAAATTCGGTTTAACCGTGGAGGACCTCCGAGAAACCATGGCTCCATATTTAACAATGGCAGAAGGATTAAAATTAGCTGCCCTTACGTTTGATAAAGATGTATCAAAACTATCTTGTTGTGCAGGTTAAACCTTCATTTATGTGGTGTTATATGAATCAAATGTCTTAGGAGGATTTTATGGATTATTGTGAAAAGATGAGAGAGATGATTGGGAATTCCCCATTAATCATTGTACGACCAAGTGTAGCGATCATCAATCAATCTGGAGATATTTTATTGTATCGATACATAGGTGGAACATGGGGTATTCCTGGTGGGATTTTGCAGTTAAATGAGTCCATTGAGGAGTGTATTAAACGAACTGTACAAGAAGATGTTGGTATCACGTTAAATACATTGCAGTTATTTGGTGTCTATTCTGGCAAAGAATTAATTAATCGTGTCGAGGAAAGCGGCGATCAGTATCAGACTGTTGCAATTGGTTATTTATGCGCAGACTTTGAAGGAGAACTAACTCCTGATGAGAATCAAGCAATTGAAGCTCAATTTTTTAACTTAGACCAATTACCTTCAGAAACCGATCCTTTTATTAAGAACAAATTACTAGAACTAAGAGGGCAACTTGAAATAAAGAATACTTCTTGTTGAATAGTTCAAGGCTAAGGTTTTAATACAACCCTTTAGATGATAAATAAAATACATGATGTAAACTCATGCAAAACACATTTCATTTAACCATTAAATGAGATGTGTTATTTTTTATTTCCTATTTACAAAAGGGGGAAATCGCAAAGTGCTTTTCAAAACTAAAGTCTGAAAAATAAGCTGCACATCTACCCGGAAGTTGAAGCCCATGTAGCAAAACAAAGCCCAGCCGAATTAAACGAGCTGGGTTTTCTTGTACTTCATACTTCCATCCAGCCGAAAGTGTGTTAAATAATAAAGTATAAATCCGTTGGATTTTGACAAATTTCAAACATTTTCTTGTATTAGATTCACGATTTAGAGAAGAGGGTATAATAAATGCAGGCAATTGACATAAAATTTACTAAATGGAGGTTGCATAACATGTTTAAAAAGAAATTACTGATAGGGATTGTAGCTTTATTGCTGACGGTTATATTGGCAGCTTGTGGCGGTGGCAATGGAGAAAATACGTCTGATAGTAACGCTGGATCAGAAAATGACACAACCGAAAACGCAGAAAATGAAGTAACACAGACTGAAGAGGAATCTGATACCTCTGAAGAAATGGAAGGAATGGATCATTCTGGTATGAACCATTCAAGTTCAGGTGAAGTTCCAGAGGATTTAGCAGATGCTGAAAATCCAACATATCCAGTTGGAAGCGAAGCAGTAATGCATGCGAACCATATGGGAGGCATGGATGGAGCTGTTGCAACTATTGATGGTGCTTATGATACAACTGTATATGCTGTAACCTATACGCCTACTACTGGTGGAGAAAAAGTTGAAAATCACAAGTGGGTTATTCATGAAGAAATTGAAAATGCCGAGGAACAGCCATATGAGCAAGGGGATGAAGTTGTCCTTGAAGCAGATCATATGGAGGGCATGGAAGGAGCTACAGCTACCATTGATTCGGCAGAAGATACAACTGTCTATATGGTAAGCTATACAGATACAAAAACTGGGGAAGAAGTCGAATATCATAAATGGGTGACTGAAGATGAACTATCATCAGTTGAATAGAATATTGCTAAAATCAAATCCCTCACTTTAAAGTGAGGGATATTTTAAACAAAACTTCCCCATTGTGCTTTAATCCATATAGAAATAAAAGTACACTTTGGGCATTTCAAAATGGATAGAAAGCAAATCAGTATTAAACTAAAGCTTGAAGTATAGGTTTCAAACAACGTTGTTGCTATTCTGGAGACCAAATAAAACAAAAATAACACGTTCCATTCAGCCATTGAATGAAACGTGTTATTTTTATTGTTTTTTACCGAAGGAGGAAATCACAAAGTGCTTTTCAAAACTAAAGTCTGTAGTAAAAAGCTGCACATCTACCCTGAAGTCGAAGCTCATGTAGCAAAACAAAGCCCAGCTGAATTAAACGAGCTGGGTTTTTTAGTCCTTGAAACGTCCAACCTGCTGTTAAAAACGTTGAAAACGAAAAACTACAGCAAGAAGATGGGGTTCTGGATTGAACGTATTTCTTACAACGTTCACAAACTACCTGAATTGTTGGAGAGTGAACAATCAAATCGATTGAAAGAAAAACAACAGAGTAAAGAGGACTTAGAATTACTTAGACACAGGATTTCAAGAACACTCCACACCCTTTTCAGTTTTAAAGAGTCAAAACGAACGCCTTTCAAAATGGATTCGATTTATGAATACTTCGGCAAGTGGGATTGGAAAAAGAAATGACCTTGAGAGGAGGTGAGTCAAATGGGAATGCCCATCGTATGGCAAGGAAGTGATTGCTTCACCCATATGCTTGCTGTCGGTCCAACCCGTTGTGGCAAGACAGCGACAATATTGAAACCGATGATTTATCAATTGCTGCTTCAAAAGAAGAGAGGCGTCCCTTTGGGGATATCTGTAGTTGAACCAAAAGGCGACGTGGCGGAAATGGTAAATGAAATGTGTTTAGAAATGGGCATCCCTTGTATCCATGTAGACCCGAACAAAACCGATTCTGCCAGTTTCAATCCGATGGAAGGAGAAATGGATACAGTGGCCGAGGCAACAGTCGTTGTCTTGAAAGGATTGTTCGGTAAGCAGGATGCATTCTTTGCAACTGTTCAAGAATTGTCGGCACGGAACGTCACCAAACTGCTGAAAGAACTGCACGGGGACGACATGGATATTATCGACGTGATGAATACGCTGCGCGATCAGCACGTCCTACAGCAAAAAGTAGCGGAACTGAAACACAGGGACGGAATGACGGATCTTGTTCATTTCTTTGAATCCGAATTACTCGGCAGCATGCGGGAGAAGTACCACCAGTTCGTCATAGGGTTACGTGCGCAACTTGAAAACATCGTCAGTAACGAAGCCTTGCGGACCATCATGACAGGAAGGAGTGATGTGAACATTGATGAACATTTGGAAACAGGCGGTGTCCTTGCGGTCAATACTGCACTCGGAAAGCTTAGAAAAGCAGGTGATGCCTTCGGTCAATTCATGATCATGCACCTGCAAAACGGTACGTTTAGGAGGCCGGGAACGGAGGATACGCGCATCCCCCATTTTTTAATCGTGGATGAGTACAGCCGGTACATCAATCCAGACGTTGAAATTTTCTTATCACTCGCTGCCGAATATCGGGTAGCGGGTATTTTTGCGACTCAATCCCTTGGTCAACTTGAAATCGAGTCGGGAAATCTTGGTCCGAAGGCAATGAAACAAGCGATTCTTACATCATGTAGAAACAAAATCTGTTTTGGAGGCATCTCTGCACAAGATGCAAAGGAATTCGCGGAGGAGTTCGGAAAGGACAAGGTCATTATGAGGCAGAGCACATACAAGAACCGTGTATTGCTGCCTCGCCTGTTTCCGGATTCCTATCGTGATACGGAAGATGAGGAATATAGGTTCGACCCTACGGACTTAATGGACGGTATCCCAAGGTTTAACTTTGTCCATAAGCTTCTGCAGGACGGGACCCCTCAGAAACCTGCACTGGCGAAAGGTCAATTTGTGCCTCGTAATTGGAAGGAGTTGAGGGAGTGGGAAGATCAAAAGTCATTTAAGAAGATTAATCTGAATAGCTTGAGTAACATTTTCCAACGACGCAAGAAAATCAAAAAAGGACAAGCGTCTGAATCTGAACTTGTGAAACAAGTGGGGGCTGAGTCGGAAGTGGAACGAATCATCCAGCCCAAACTTGATACGCAACATTCTTATGAGGTAACTCCTGATAAAAAACTTTCCCGTACTCCTTTACCTGAGGAGAGAAAACAGGATACCGGAATAGAGAACGTTGATTTATCAGAAGAAGTATCGAGCAAGAGCAACGTTCAATCATCTACAGTCAAGACTGTAATTCCACCGAAAATAAAAGAGAAAGAAGCGAGCAATGTGGTAAGGTCCAATGACGGATTCTGGGATTAAATAAAACGTGTTTAATATCTAACCAAAATAAACCTATGGAATGGAGAGAATTTAAAATGGCTGAAAACAACATGCAAGTTCTAATTGAAGGTTTTGACCCATCGAAAGTGGAAGCGGTAAATAACTTTGATAAGGATTGGAAAGAGGTCTACGGTGCTCACCAGAACAATTCCATCATTCAAGCCCCTATTGTCGGCATTGAGAAACTGCTTGATAAGCCGTGTGCCGTGGTGAGTGTAGGAAATATTCGCGGATACATTCCTATGGAATTTACAGGGGCGGCCAACCTTCGACACCTTCGTGCAATGACAGGCCAGTCCGTAGCATTCAAGGTACTGAATTATGACAGAGAAGCGGAAGTTTTCACAGGGTCGAGAACCGCAGCTTTGGATCACATGGCAGCAATCACGTTAAGGAAAATAGAAGTAGGGGATGAAATCATTGCCGTGGTTCGCAGTGTCAGCCCCTCACTTGTTCGAGCGGATATCGGTGGAATTGAAGTGAAGATTCCCCTCGAAGAGATTAGGTACGGCTGGATTGATGATTTAACAGAAGAAGTCAAGCAAGGTGACCATCTGAAAGTGAAAGTGATGGAAATTAACAAAGAAGAGAAGACAGTGACTGTCAGTGCAAAGGCATTACAGGAAAATCCATGGCTCCGTTCCATTGGTCGATATACTTCCGGCAACGAATACGTTGGCACTGTCTCTGGTGTCCGCGAATACGGTGTGTTCATTAATCTGGAGGCAGGTGTAGATTCATTGGCCCGTCACTTAAAGTTCCAGAACGTTAAAAAGGGTGATCGTGTGCTTGTTCGTGTATTGGAAACTGATGCACAGAAAGAGCAGATCCGTGCTCGTATTACGCGAGTGTTATAAATAGCAATGGGGGTGCGTCAAATCGACGTGCCCCCTTTTTCAATATAGATTAGAGGAGGAGATTCACATGGAAATCAGTCCATATTCTTTATCACACAATTGGTCATTGCTTTGGACACGAATACCATCCAATATTAAACGATCGCCTTTTGTAAATGGAGAATCACCGAAAGAACGCAAGGCGTTAGAAGCACTAGCAGCAGTAGGTCTAATCGGTGGAACTCAACTCACCCGCTTATTTTCTTTGGATAAAAAGCGCCTCAAAAGAATGGTAGCCGAGAAGAAAATTGTTCGACATGAGATCCATCGAAACAAGCAGGTCATACCGATTTATACATTAGGAATTAACGGGGCAGTCGTTGCGGGGCTGCATGATTGTTATGAAAGTAATTATTGGGTCGAATACAAAACAGATGATGTTTTAAAACGGCTTCTGTTCTTTCAAATGTATAAACATTTTCCAGAATCAAAAGTTCTGCCAACACAGGAACCATTCAGTGGGGTGATCCAGTTTCAAGGCAGGCCAATCTATGTGTATGTGGTACGCGGTGATTTATATGACCTACTGATGTATTTAAAATGGAAAGATAAAAGCTTCAACGAGCGATTCATAATAATTACTGAGTCACTTGGACAGTTACAACCTTTAAAGTTAATCGTTGAAAAAGTTAAAGTTAGAGTTGTTCTAGATATGGATTTACAAGACGACCGTGGGAATCTTCAAATGCTCTTTTACTTCGTTGATAAGTTCGGTGATTTTAATAGAGAAATTAAAGGTCAGGATTAAGGTTATACGTTAATAGTAGTACTAGATAAGCCTTGGGGGAGGATATTGGCACATCATGTTATTAGATTAATTTTTCATTTATTATGTTCAAAAAAGGCTGATGTATTTCTCCTCCCCACATTGGAAGCAGAACTTTATCGTATATTTACTTGGACAACTTTGCACTGTTAACCTTGCATTACCTGAACCATACCTTGAATTTGTGAGGGGTAGGTATAATTTCCTTAAATTCCAACATTTCATGAGCCATTTATTGTAAGATGTATGTAACCTAGGAATTAGGGAAGCAGGGTTAAATATTATTATAGTCTCAAATAATATATATAGGGAAGTGCAACCATGAATAGGGAAATATATCTTAAACTAATCGCCGATGCATTGGGTACCCTTTCACATCAAGTAGAATATCGAAATTCAATTAGTCTGTATGATATTAATATTGTATCCGAAGACTTTTTTAAGGAATTCCTAAATTTAATCTACGGACATAGACTAGTTAATTTAAATATCATCGAAAAAAATATAGCCGCAATTGATTTGGGAGATATAGAGGAAAAGATTGCCATTCAAGTCACATCTGATAATTCAAGCACAAAAATAAGGGAAACCATAACAAAGTTTATAGATAAAAAGTTGTATGAAAAGTACGATAGATTAGTAATATTAATAATAACTAGAAAGAAAAGTTACACAAGTCAATTTGAAACACGTGGGACATTTTCATTTAATAAGGAAAATGATATTTTAGATAGTAAGGATATTCTGCTAGAAATAAAGGAAAAAAGTACTGAGGAGTTAATGCATATATCTAAGTTTTTACAAGAGGAATTAGTTGTTCATGTACATAAAGTAAAGAAAAAGCAAGCTAATGAAATTGAAACTATTATTGAACTCATCGAATACTTGAGTAACAATAAAGGTAAAATTAAAAGGCGATTAGAATCTCCAACTGATCCTAAACATAAAATTAATAAAAGGTTCAACGAATACGCTGAATTTCTTAAAGGATTATACGTTGAATTAGTATCCTTGTACGGAGATGCCGTTGAACAAGCAATTACCATATTAGGACTTGATGAAGTTAAATCGTTAATCATGGGGCTTTTCTTAAGAGATATTAGTAATAAATTTTTAGAAGAGGCAAATGGAAACCCGAAAATAGCACTTGAAAACTTAGCATTATATTTCGAAAAATTATTGGGAGAATCCGGAAAAGAATATGATCTTATGGCAATAAAGTTTTTTTTGATAAATGAAACTATAAATTGCAACGTTTTCCCAAATGCGGAGGGTCAAGATGAACCAATTAGTATCTGAAAAGGGTAATATTAAATCGTCATCAGTATACATAGGTTACTTAATTCTTAAGGAAATAAAAAAAAACAAAGGAAGAAAAATTTCTATTTATAAAATTTCTGATTCGTTAAAAAAAAGTGGTATTAATAATAGCAGACAAATTATTTTTGGATTAACATTTTTATATTCTTTAGGAATTATTAAATTTGAGGAGCCATACTTATGGATAGACAAGTCAATCGAATTAGAATGAAAAAACTCTATTCAGAACCTGAAATGTTTAATCCGATTATTTTTCATGATGGAGTAAATATTATTTTAGGGGAGAAGTCAGATTCAAAAACTATTAATGGGAGAAAAACAAATGGTGTTGGAAAATCATTATCCATAGAGTTTTTGAATTTTTGTTTGTTGAAGAAGATTAATGAAAGTCGAGTTTCCTTAATACCAAGTGAAGTATTTGGGGAAAACGTTAATATAAAACTAGATATTGACATTGGTCCTAATCAATTAACTATTATAAGGAGTATTAAAGATCAGGATAAACCCATTATATTAAATGATGGTAAATCAATTAAATTCGAAACATTGGATGATGCATTATTTTATTTGAAAAATTTAGTTTATGTTAATTTAGATATAGAGCAAGTCCCTTCGTTTAGATCATTAATTTCTCCCCTTATAAGGGATGAAAGGTCAGAGTTCAAAAATATATTGGAATCCTTTGATGTAACTAAAAAAATCCCAATTGACTATATACCTCATTTATTTTTATTGCATATCACACTTGATGCTTATAATAAAACACAAGTAACAGTTAAAAGAATAGAAGAAATTAAAAAGGTCTCTACTAATGCGAAAAAGATAGTTACTGAAGGAAATAAGAAAAAAATAGCCGAAGTAAGAGCGGAATTAAATTCCCTGGATGATGAATTAAATAAAATAAGTGAAGCGATAGAAAGTTTCAAAAGCAATGAAGCATTTAATTCAATTGAGAAAGACCTTATAAGGATTGAAGACTTACTAGATACTCTTAGAAAGAGGCAAATGGCAATAAAGTACGAATATAATAAAATAAAAAAACTTCCAAAACCTGAAGTGATTGAAAATGAAGAAATTGAGATGATTTATAATCAATTTAAAGAAGGATTAGGAGATTTAATCGTAAAATCCTTAGACCAAGCAATCAATTTTAAAACAAAGGTTGAAAGTTTTCAAAGAGCCCTTATATATCAAAGAGCCTCTGAATTACAAGCACAATTAGAGCAAACCTCAGACGATATAAGTAAACTTGACGACCAATATTCGGAAAAATTAAAGGTTATTGATCAAAAAGGTATTTTAAAGGATTTGAAAGTTAGTTTAAAAGTTTATAATAATAAACTTAATGAGTTTTCAAAACTCAAAGCATCTTATAATGACTTTGAGAGCGCTGAAAAGGAAAAGAAAGCTCTGTATTTGAAAAAGTCGGAAGAGATTTTAGAATTAGACAATACAATTGAAAATAAAAGTCAAATTCAAAAAAGCTTTCTTTCCACATTACTTAATATTCATGAGTTCATTATGGGAAATAAGGAATGCTCCTTTTCTATTGACACCGTTAATAAAAAAACAACCAAGAAAACAATTGAAATTGAGATGAGAATTTTTGATGATGGTAGTCACAGTGTGAATAGAACAAAAGTGTTTATTTATGATATGGCATTAATGTTTAATGAGTACACAAGGAAAAGGCACCCGGGCTTTTTAGTACATGATAATATATTTGATGTTGATCAAGATACCCTTGTGCAAAGTTTAAACTTCCTTGAAAATCAGGAAAAAAATCAATTAGATTTTCAATATATTTTAACTCTTAACAGAGATAAAATTGAGAATGAAGAGCAGATGGAAATTATAAAACTTAATATAGAAAGCCATAAAATTGCAAGCTTCACAAAAGAAGAAAAGTTCTTATTGCAGAATTATCAAGAGAGATAATAGAAACTAGTTTAGCTGTTCAAAGCCCATTCAGTAATTTCTCTGAATACAAGATCACTATCAATAGAGTTTTTAATTAACTTGCGAAATCTTATTGAATTGAATATTATGTATATAATTCATTAATTCTTATGTCACCATTTTCTTGGTGGAAGTCGAAACACCTTTTTTCATTTAAAAGGAAATTCGATAAAAAAATTCAGCTTATGTATTTTCATTTGTAATCTCTTGAGTGAAATGATAGGCAGACGTTTCCGTCACAAAATTGTTGTACACGCAAGATGCTTACGCATTTAAGCGTAAAATATATTGAAAAGCCGATAGATTCCATTAGGATGACATCGGCCTTTTTTGATTTTAAATGATGAAAGGAGTGTTTTAATAAAATGACGTGAAAACAAAACAAATTTCGTTTTCTGTTGCATAGGATTCTTAAAAGTCGATTGATCCCTTCCGGGTGATATCGGCTTTTTTATTTCTAAAACTTTAAAAGGAGATGGTTGAAATGGAAAAAGTTTTGTCGTTTACAAACGAGCAGAAGTCGTTGATTTGGAGCAGGTTTGTTCAGCCGACAAATGGAACTCAAGAGGAGGCGAATCACTTCATTGAAGTGTGTGAAACCTTCGGACTGAATCCTTTGCTAGGTGATATCGTGTTCCAGCGCTATGAAACTAAAAACGGTCCCGTGACTAGCTTCATCACTACGAGGGACGGCCTACTACGTGTTGCAACAACCCAAGATGGGTATGTCGGGCCGCCCGTTGCAAATGTCGTACGTGAAGGGGATAAATTCGAATTCATCCCGTCCGAAGGCAGCGTACGGCATGAGTTTGGTCAAAAGCGTGGTCAGATACTTGGTGCTTACGCAGTCATGCATCACAAGCGATTCAGACCCGTAGCCGTGTTTGTCGACTTCCAGGAATATTTTCAAGCCAACTCTGGGGAGTTGAATAACCGATACGGCAATAAAAATGTGTGGGATAAGATGCCTTCCGCGATGATCCAGAAAATTGCTGAGGTCTTTGTGCTTCGTCGCCAATTCCCATTGGGTGGCTTGTACACCCGTGAGGAAATGTCGCTTGAAGAGGATGATAACGACAATGGCGGAAACCTGGATGTACCTATGAATTCTTCTCCAGCCCCTAAAAAACAGAGCAATAGTCAAGCGGATCAACAGGTTGCCGAGGCGACTGTTCAGCAGTCGAATGACCAAAATGTTGAGGGGGTATTCATCCTCCAAAGTTTCGAAAAAGGAGTAAGTCCACAAAATGTTCAATTCGCAAAATTGAATGTCATGGATAAAGAGAGCAAAGAAGTGAGTCTGGTTCTTGTCAAAGGGAAACAGGAAATGATTGAATCACTCAGCCAAGTACCGATGGGCGAAGAGTTATCTATGGTCATCAAAAAAGAGAGTGGTTTCAATTTCCTTGTAGAGTTCACTTCTATCCAGAAGAAAGAGAACCCTGCACAGTCTGAATCTGTAATGCAATTGGGTCAAAAAGATACTATTCAAGAACCTGTTCTTCAGGAAAAAGAAACGGCTTCTGAACCACTTGATGCGTACATCATGGAAAAGTACGAGCAAGGTACAACACCAGCCGGCATTTCCTTCGCAAAGATGTATGTGAAGAATGTCGCTAATAATGCTCAAACGATGGTTTTCGCACAAGGAGAAGAGGCTGTTCAACAGACGAAACATCTATCCGTCGGCGAGAAGTTCACCATGCAGACCCGTATAGAAAATGGATTTACGTTCTTTAAGAAGTTAGGGGATGCAGATAAGGGGGTGGCTTAATCATGCTTCCTGAAATCTTAAAAATTGCAGAGGGATATAACGTTACTTTCAATCCACGTACGTATGGAAAAAAGGAGACGCTATGTAAATGTGTATTTTGCGAAGAGGATTCCAAACCGGACAAAGGACATAAATTCTATTTGTCATTGAACACACAGGACCAACTCTATAAATGTTGGTTCTGTGGTGCTTCCGGTGGTGTCTTAGACTTTGAAATGAAGTTATCCGGTCTTCCATATGAAGAAATACGAACAAAGTATTTCGGAAAAAGGAAGAAACCCCGTCATCCAGCTGATCGATTAAATGTGCGACAGCTTCGGACAATTGGTTGGGCTGAATATAAACGGAAGAATAGGGCTGAGTTCAAAAAGAACAGGGAAGCCGTTTTGCGCGATTGGAAGAGATATGAGCACGAACAGCTGGTAAAGCACTTCGCCATGTTCATTGTTGTCGCCCATATCGAAAATCAGGAGGAACGGCAAGATGAATTGCTTCGTTTTGTCATGAATTCATGTAAGGAAACCCAAATTTATCTGATGTTCAACCGAATACTGGCTGAATATGTGAAAGAAGATGCTGAAAGAACAAGCTGGGCGATAGAAGGTGCTGAAATAGGTAGGGCAGCATGGAGAGTCTCATTGTCCACCTATGACTTTGCAATGGAGAAAGTCGTGCTGAACGTGTCATTTCTCTATTACATGTTGAAAATGAAAAAAATGCATTCTAAAAGAAATTCGGTGACAAACGATAAAGTGTCGCTAGCCAATTAAAATATCCGTCACCCTTTACGGAGGAGAAATAGGGTCGTGGCTGATATGCAGTCATGAGAAAAGGAGAACAATATGAATAACGTGAGTTTGGTAGGTCGTCTGACGAAAGATCCAGATATCAAATATACGCAGAGTGGTGTAGCCGTGTGCAACTTCACGCTTGCAGTGAACCGTCCCTTTAAAAATGCCAATGGAGAAAATGAAGCGGATTTCATCATGGTCCAGGTCTGGAGGAAAGCCGCTGAAAATGCTGCGAACTTTCTTAAGAAGGGAAGTCAAGCTGCGGTGAATGGTCGCATTAATACTCGCCATTATGAAAATGACAAAGGAGATAGAGTGTACGTTACGGAGGTTGTTGCTGACTTTGTACAATTCCTTGACCCGAAACCTCAAGGACAGGGAAATCAGCAGGGACAGCAGAACTACCAGCAGCCACAAGGGCAGGGGGGCTTTCAACAGCCACCGAATCCCTATGCTGGTAACACGAACACTCACGGCCAACATGCCAATCAATATGGATCAGTCGGAGGTTCATTTGAAGTAAAGGATGAGGATCTGCCGTTCTGATAAAAAAAGATGAAAAGGGGATTGGTCAACCAGTCCTCTTTTCTTAATATAGAAAGGAGAAAGCAGTATGATATTCTCTTTTTCACGATTGAGCTTGTATGAAACTTGTCAGTACCGGTTTTATAAGAAATACATTCAGGGATATGAGGAACCAATTACTTACCCCCTAGCGTTGGGTAAGGGGGTTCATAAAGCAATTGAGGATAAAATCAATGGAGTTAATCATTCAGAAGCAGTTTTAAATGGAATGATTGAAGCAGATTTTCATCCAGAAGTTACATTGGAGGAGATGTCCGATTTAGTCAGCCGTGCTCCAATTCAAAAAAACATGGGGGCAACAGAGGTGCATTTTAAACTTCCGTTATCAGAAGATGAGTCAGCCCCGATGATTCAGGGATATATCGATGTGGTCACAGCAGATGGCAGTAAAATAGTGGACTGGAAAACAAACAGGAGTAGATACGATGTTCTAGATAATCACCAAGTCGGTCTCTATGCCTGGGTTATCCGACAAATGAAGAACCGATCAACGGTCGAAGGAAACTTGTACTTCCTCCGTTTTAGAGAAGGAAGCAAATTTGTTTTCAAACAAGCTGATATGGAAAAGTCTCGACAATGGGCTTTAGCAGTGGCTAACGAAATTAATTCAAAATGTGAAATTCTAGATATGTTGCCTGAAGTAGCGGAGAATTTATTTCTTTCCACACCTTCTAGTAATTGCCGTCATTGTCCATTTGTTCTCGAGTGTTATGGTAAGTTTAGCGGAAACGGAAACATAAACCATTACACCGGTCTAATATGACCCGCTGTAATGTTGGATACGGTAAGTATTACAATTTAAACAGTAAGGGACATCGGTACTTGCAACTGGGGTCTATTCTTAAAGCAGTTATTGATGATTTAGAGAAGATATACTAATCCCGAATACGATGACTGTAAAAGCGCCTTGTCCGTTGTGGATGTGGGCGCTTTTTTATTTCCTTCACAAAGAAGGACTTTCTCCTCCTGTTGTAGTAATAAAACGATGGAAGGGGATATTATGTAGAATTTAAAAATGAGCAATGTACATTGTTTGGACTGTAATGTCCAATTCAGCCAGTGAAGACCTATTGGCAGTTATAAAGTTCGAGGTGAAAGACCGAAGTATGAATTGCTTAGAGCCAGCGCTTTTATTAGAACGGATCAAGCTTGGTAGCTCAGTCGAAGGATTTGTCTATTGTAAGAAATGCAGTAAAGAGAATGAAATAGACATACATATTGAGTTTGTTTGAATGAATTGCAATAAAGAGCACCTTTTCCTTAAACGGATGGATGCTTTTTATTTGCTTGAATGGAGAATGTATGTTCTGTATAATAGATATAACATATAGGACATCGTTTAGGTGGTTTTTTATCATTTGTTTTTAAACATCTTTTCAATTATCAGCGTAAGAGGTATAGTATTAATGAGCACATGTAATGCTTTTAGAGAGGATGGTGGCGGATATGGATCAAATCCGGGAGTTTGTCACTAATTTTAGAAATGTATTCCCTCAATTTACAATCGATCAAGTGTTATCCGACTTAGAACAGAGTGTTGAGGATTTTGGCGTCAAAGTTTTTTATAGTGACATGTCGAACTTCCCAAATCCTAGTGATATCAGCGGTTTTTCTCGGGTTAATGAAAAAGGAGTACCTGAGATAGTTGTCAATGGGGATCAACCAGTAGCTAGAAGACGTTTTACTATTGCCCACGAACTCGGACATATTGTTTTGCATTGGCGATGGTTAAATAAACCAAACCAGAAATTAGACAAGCCCTATGCGGAGATACTTTTCAGGAAAAACAATTATGAGGATAGCGAAACGTTGAAAGAGCAACAAGCTAATGAGTTTTCCGCAGAACTATTAGCCCCATTAAAATTAGTTAAAAAAGAGATTGGAAGTTCAACTAATTTTACTCAATATGAGATGCTTTTTTTACAGAGGAAAATAGCGAAGAAGTTCCAAATATCTAATGAATTTGCTGGATTCCAAATAAAGAAAGCCTTGAGAGGCCTATAAATGAGTAGAACTACTGAAGACTTAGAAAGAGATTTAGCAGATATCTCTCAAGACGTAGACGTTGATGAGGAAGAAGAATTAAGTATAGCAGTAAGTGACTTCTTAAGTGATCACAAGACAGAGAAATTCGATAGCTTCGAAGCTTATCAGAAGTACAAAAACTTTATCATGGATGAAGTTAAAAAAGAAGTCAGTTTCAAACGGAAAGCAAGAATGGTGAGTTTAATATTACTGGGAACAGTCGGTGTTTTAATGATTGCAAATGTATTGTTTATGCTATACGCACCTGGTATGAAAATAGGAAAGCACAGGGTGCCTGTCTTTAGTGAACAATTAGTATTGGCAATGATAACGGCGACATTCGTAAACTTGTTTGCAATTATTGCTGTGGTCTTTAAGTATGTGTTTAGCTCCACTAACGAGATGTTAAATCATACAAAAGAAATCAATGGAGGCTAAAGCATTCTCTTAGATAGGGGGTGCTTTTTAATTTTATCTTAATTGGAGAATGTATGTTCGATAGAAGACTTTAAGGGGGTCAGTTTTATGAAAGTAAATGGAGATATAAAAGACCGTGGACGAATTAAATGGACAGCGATGATGTTGCCAGAGCATTTGACCGAATTAAGGGACTGGCACGCTGAGGATGAACTTACCGAACGTCCTGAACTGACAGAATGGGATTTGGCAGCCATCCAAGAGGAAATCGAAATAGCATATAAACGGAAATGCGAAACGTTAATAAAGACTTGGAGAGACAACCGCATAGTTGAAAACCAGGGCATTATCGAAGCAATTGATCTACATAGCAAAGCCATACTGTTGGCTGACCCATTTGGCGATATTCGTATACCAATCGAACATATCATATCAGTACAATGCATCGACTGATTACTCTTCGGAGTGGATTTTTTGTCGGAAAATATAAAATAATGAGGAGGACTTTGTCACCCTGTGTAGAATATAGGTATTTAGGGGGTGATAATCATGAAAAGATACTCGGTTTACGTCGAATTTTTAAACGGACAAGACATGCAATTTATGACGGACACTAATGTGTTAACGCTAAAGCCTGTACATGTCAATGGTGCGGAAATGATTATGACGCAAGATCAGTACGGTATTAATTTAGTACAGGTCAAAAAGATGGAGGTTGTTGAAATCGGGCGAGGGAAGATCGGTGAATTTGTGGGATCGAAATAAAAAGAGGGGGCATAATGCCTCCTCTAAAAATATATCTTGAGAATCCCGAACCGATAAAAATAAAACTCTTGATCAGTGTACCCTCGATATAAAACCAGAATCTAACTGCATGGTTAGTGGTTCATCACGAAAACCCTGTGATTCACAATAGAAGTATTTCAGAGGAACAAAAACCAGTTATGTTAATAAAGGAACCTATATTGTACTTTGCGGTATATTGTATATTAATTTTTGGAGTTGTAATATATTATATAGTACCTAATCCTCTTATTATCTATATTCCTCAAGTTACCAGTTTTTTAGGTGTGTTAATACTAGTATTTAATATTAATTACAGGGGGATGAAAAAGTGGAGGGTATTTTATTCTATATAAGAAATGAGCATGGTAAACAATTGTTTGAAATCTTGGAAGGTATTATAAGTTCTTCTTGGTATTGGTCGGTTTCTCCAGAAGAGGCATATTACACAAGGGATTATAATTCGAGGAAGCCTTTACCATTCTTTTCAGAGACGAAAACAATTATGGACGGCCAAACATTTATAAGGCACATATCTGAAGAAGATTACATTTTAATATTCGCAGACATAAAAGCTTTTCCTACATTAGAAAGCGTTGTAGAGATTGATAACGAAACAAAATTCATGAAAAGCTCATGCAAACTGGGGCTTATAGTAAGTGATTCAGCTCAAGTGATAGTATACTCACGAGAAAAACAAATCATCCTGGAAATCTTAAAACGAGCCGAATCTATAGGTTATAAAGATATTAGATTCATGAATAAAGAAGAAATAATAGCAGCTGTGTGGGGATGGATGCCTAGAAATTGGGCATAAAATCTTACTTACATCGCACCTTGAATTTAAAAGAAGGAGAAACATACGGATATTAGCTTGGTTGCTTCTCCTAATAAAGAATCGAATAGTATATAAAAACTATTTACTTAAAGTACCGGGTAGCTTTAATTCAATAAGATTGGTAAATATTACGCCCTCAGAAATCTGAGCGATATTATGCTGATTTTTGTCTTCAAAATTAAACAGCTCATATTGATATCAATTATTCAGCCCCCTCACTTCTTCTTTTTCAGAAGATTTGCGACTATAATATAGCTTTGATAATATATGTATAACCTTTAAGTTTCTTAGTCATCGTTTTGATGAATGTCGTTATACCTTTTAGATTTATAAAAAGGAGATCCGACAAAAAACATGTTGCCTTTGTAATCTCTGTTTTAAGAGAAAAGACTGGCTGATGTAATACGCATCGTAAAGTTGTTTTCGAACATAATCATATGGGATATTTACGCTTTTTAGCGTGATATATATTAAAAGTCGATTGAATCCTTCGGGAAACAATCGGCTTTTTTTGTTTTAAAAAACTCATTGGAAAAGGAGCGAGTTAAATGGTTAGGAAACAATTAGCACGTCTTGTTTCTGACGCTAAACAGGGAGGTGTAGAAAAGTCATTCGTCTGCTATGTGGATGAAAAGAAGGAAAAGAAATTTTTGGTCTTTAAATTCGGTGGGATTTACTTTCTCGATAGCAATGGGAAAATTGAAAAGCTACAATCGCTAACCGACATTGAAGACATTTTTCTGTCCATTGAAAAAGGCGATGTGAAAGTGATTGGCAGCGGAAATATCGGAATATAAAAAGGAGGGTTTTGAAATGGTACTTGCAAAGGCAGAGGTCATTGAAAACATGGAAGAGGCAATTAAGCTAGGAAGGGAAATTGAACGTGTTGAATCGGCACTGAGAGCTATGAAAGCGCAGCTGAAGGCGTTCGTAGATAACAATGGTCCGGTAGATACTGGTGATGTTATTTGGGATTACACTATATCAGCATCATGGCAGTTCGATGAAAAGGGCATGAAGGAATTGGCTCAGAATATGGTGCTCGAAGGTGTCAATCCGTGGAAAATGCTGAACATCACAGCTTCCAATCTGAAAAAGATGGGCTGGGATGATGCAGTGATTTCAAAAATGGGCGAAAAAAAGGAGACGCGTCGATTCGCATCTCGTAAAAAGTAATTCTTAAAACCTAGTAGTATGATTATACCATAAAAAGCCTTCCACCGGGTAAGGAAAGAGTGGCACATGGAAGCTTGTGCCGCTCGGCACTTGCTTTTGTGTGAGAAAGGACAACTAAAATGACAACGATAAAATATATTACATCTGCTCGCGAAGCAGTATCAACTTACAATGCAGTCGGTTCTGAAAGTGTTATTGAATTACAGGATATTCTGGCTGTCTTAATTGGTCCATCTGCGAAACCGGAATTTACTGGACGACTGGCTGCACGAGGTGTTAGAGAGTTGGTTGATATGACAGTAACAGAATTAAAAGAGGAAGGTATGACACACAATGAAGCTCTTAGAGTTCATTCAGGGATGCTGATTGCACGAAAGATGCGTTCAGCAGGAAAAGCAGACACACGATACGTTATCCGTTCACCAGAAGATGCAGCGGCCTATATGATGGCTGAGATGACGAATCTGACACAAGAACATTTCGTAGTCATCTTTTTGAATGTAAAGAATGAAGTGCTTCATAAGAAAACCATTTTTATTGGTTCACTAAATTCATCGATAGTTCACCCTAGAGAGATTTACAAGGAAGCTGTTAAGCAGAGTGCAGCTTCAATAATTTGTTTCCATAATCATCCTAGTGGAAGGGCTGATCCTTCGCCTGAAGATATTGAAGTTACGAAGAGATTGGCTGAGGCTGGAAGTGTAATGGGGGTGGAGTTAATTGATCACCTCATCATCGGAGATCATAGCTTTATAAGTTTGAAGGAAAAAAGTTACTTCTAAACATAAGGACAGGGGGCATAGCAATTTATGCACCCTGTCTTTTTTAATACCGATAGAAGAGACGGAAAAAACCTAGATGTATTTTCAATGGAAAATAAATGTGTTGATGAACTTTACAATTATTGTAATAGAACTGTACAAAACGTCTTTTGTTTTATGGTAGAATAGACTTATATAGATATACTAAACAAATAAGACTCTTTCGCTTGATACCATTAAAAATCTGCAATAATTAGATTGCAAAGTGTAGGACATTTTAGATTTTTTGTTAGAATTGATTGAAAATAATAATTTTGAATGAAAGGAGTTATGCATCCATGATCGCTCCACATAATGAAGATTCTCGTGTAAAGATACCAGCTTTAGTTCACTTTACACGATTAGGATATGAGTATGTTTCGCTCAAGAATTATAGAGGTAGGATTGACGGAGATACCAATATTTTTGTTGATGTATTTCGAGATGCCATAAACAGGATTAATAAGACAAATCTTTCTGTGGCAGACATCCATAAAATTATTGAGGAAATGAAAATTATTCTTTCTGGAGATGATCTTGGAAAAGCATTTTATAACATGCTTCTTTCTGGTTATAATGGCTTAAAACTAATTGATTTTTCTACTGTGAACGGAATTGGAAATATATATCAAGTTGTTACAGAATTGACCTATAAGAATGGAAGTGATGAGTTTCGACCAGACATAATAGTTTTAATTAATGGCTTACCGCTTTCTTTTATTGAGGTTAAGAAACCTAATAACAAGGATGGTATTCAAGCCGAGTATACACGAATAAATAAAAGATTTAAAAATAGGAAATTCAAGAGATTCGTTAATATTACGCAACTTATGGTGTTTTCAAATAACAGTGAGTATGACGATAATGAGGCTGTTCCTTTAGAAGGCGCTTTCTATGCTACAAGTAATTATAAGAAGTTATTTTTTAGTCATTTTAGAGAAGAAGATACTGCAATCTTTAACAAAGTAAAACCCATTGACTCGAAGAATGAAAGTTTTATACTAAAGGACACGAATCTCGTATCTATCAAAAATATGCAGGAATATGCGACTAATCTTTCCATTGTTTCTCCAACCAATAGAATTATAACTTCAATATTTTCACATGACCGCATTATGATGATATTAAAGTATGCTATAGCTTATGTTGAGAAAACAGATGATGATGGAATAACAACGCTTGAAAAACACATAATGAGATATCCTCAGATATTTGCAACAAAGGCAATTGAACAAAAATTGAACTCTGGTATAAAACACGGTATTATTTGGCATACCCAAGGTAGTGGTAAAACTGCATTAGCATACTATAATGTTCGCTATCTAAAAGATTATTATCAGCGCCAAAACATTATAGCTAAGTTCTATTTTGTGGTTGACAGACTTGACTTACTCACACAGGCAGCAGATGAATTCCGTGCTCGTGGACTATTTGTAGACGAAATAAATTCGAAAGAGGATTTTATTTCAAATATCAGTACAACAGGCACGAAGAATAATACTGGTCTTGATACTATCACGGTACTAAATATACAGAAATTTTCAAAGGAATCAGTTGCAAAAACATCAGATTATAATGTTAATGTACAAAGAATATACTTCCTTGATGAAGCACACCGAAGTTATAAGCCTACTGGGTCATTCTTATCTAATCTTCTTGCTTCAGATCGTGATGCCGTTATGATTGCCCTTACAGGTACACCCTTAATAGGGACAATATATGACGATGAAACGGGCATGCCAATTAAAGGAAAAGGCTATGATTCAAAAGATGTCTTTGGTGCGTACATTCATAAATATTATTATAATCGTTCAATTGCAGACCGCTATACTTTAAGACTCATCCGTGAGGGTATAGCTACGACCTACAGAAAGAGGATGGAGTCAGCCTTAGATGAAATAGAAACATTGAAGGGGTCTATTTCAAAGAAGGAATTATATGCACATCCCAAATATGTAAAGGAACTTGTGCAGTATATTGCAACAGACTTTGCCAAGAGTACAATCTTATATAATGATTCCACAATTGGCGGTATGATTGTTTGTGACTCATCAGAACAGGCAAGAGCAGTGTTTGAAGAAATGAAGAAATCTACTTTCTCATCAGCACTTATTCTTCATGATGAGGATGATAAAGATACACGTAAGCAGTATCGAAATGACTTTAAAAAAGGAAAAATCGATTTTATTATTGTTTTCAATATGTTGTTAACAGGCTTTGATGCACCCCGTTTGAAAAAATTGTACCTTGGACGTGTTATCAAAGATCATTCCTTGTTGCAGGCGTTAACCCGTGTTAATCGTCCATACCGGAATTTTCGATTTGGATTTGTTGTGGATTTTGCAGACATACGTGCTGAATTTGATAAGACCAACAAAGCTTATTTTGATGAATTACAAGCAGAACTTGGTGATGAATTCAAGCAATATGAAAATATTTTTAAAACTCAAGAAGAGATTCAGAAAGATTTACAGCTGATTGCAGAAAAATTATTTCTATTTAATACATCTAATGCAGAAGTATTTTCACAACAGATATCCGCTCTAGATAATAAGGCGACATTGATAGAACTCCGACATGCAATGGAATTATACAAGGAGTTGTATAATATAGCCAAATTATTCGATTACGAGGAGCTTTCTGAAGAATTCGAATTAGAAAATATTAATACCCTATATAATGAAGTAGTAAACCGTATTAATTTAATCAGCCTAAAGCAGAATCTTCAAAATGTTGAGGACATGAGTTCTATACTGAATATGGCCTTAGAAGAGATTGACTTCCAGTTTAAAAAGATTTCAGAAGATGAACTTGTAATTGCAGATAAATTCAGAGATAGCCTTGAACGAACTCGCCGGGAAATGCAGCGTAATCTCGACCCTAAAGATCCAGAGTATGTTACATTGCTGGAGGAACTTCAGAGGCTATTAAGTAAAAAGCATATAGAAGAACTTAATGCCGAAGAAATGATGGAAAATATAGCCGAACTAGACCGTATTCGAAAAGTAACAGAAAAGAGGAATCTTGCGGATCATATGCTTACTGCAAAATATGAAAATGATCCTAAATTTATGAGAACGCATAAACGGCTAAAAGAAACACCGTCACCTCTAGGATCTGATATTGTCTTGTACAAAGTATTATTGTCACTTAAACATCAAATAGATGGTCGTATCCTTGCCAATGAGAGGTTGCTAGATAATGAGCCTTATTTCTTGCAAGATATGTTTCCATTAATAACGCAGGAATTAAATGTAAATGGAATACCAGTTACAATCTCACAGATTAAGTATGTAGGCACTTGTATTTCAAATGAATATTTCGGTGAAGGGAATTGGGTCAGCTAATGCAGCTTTCAGATATAACTACACAAACTAAAAAAATGATAGATGACCTTAAAGCTATCTGTACAAATTATGGACTTGGTAATGCTAGCAGTGAGTACAAAATAATTACCGAGGCTTTTCTATATAAGTTTCTTAATGATAAATTCATATTTGAAGCAAGACAAGTTATCCAGCGATTTTCAAAGATGACAACTACAGAAATAGAAGTTGCTATGAACGAGATGTCAGAGGATGACTATGAATTAATGCTGTTAAATTTTGGTGGCGCTACGGCAAAACTAAAGAGGGAGCATTTTATATCATATTTATTTAATCGGAAAAATCAAGAAGATTTTCATATATTGTTTGATGATACCCTAATTGATATAGCTAATTTCAATATTGCGATATTTTCAGTGCAGACAGGTGGTCAATCAAAAATCCGTCTGTTCGATGCACTTTCACAATTTGTAATTGAAGAGGAGAAAAAAGCTAACTTCTGTCGCGCTATAATTGACAAGCTTGCAAACTGCAGCTTTGATAGCGTATTTGGTCAGAAGTATGATTTCTTTGCCACTATTTTTGAATATCTTATAAAGGATTATAACAAGGATTTTGGAAAGTATGCGGAATATTACACGCCTCATTCTATTGCAAGTATCATAGCGAAAATTATGATACCGGGAGAGGTGCAGAACGTAACAGTATATGATCCAGCTGCAGGATCTGGCACATTGGTGCTGGCCCTTGCCCATGAAATTGGTGAAAGTAGATGTGCCATCTATACACAGGATATATCCCAGAAATCAAATGAATTCTTGCGCCTAAACTTGATTCTGAATAATCTTGTTCATTCCCTACCCAATGTGGTACATGAAGATACACTACTCAATCCTAAGCATCTAAACCGAAGAAAAGATGGGTTAATGACATTTGATTACATTGTTAGTAATCCTCCTTTCAATGTTGATTTCAGCGAAACCAGGGACTCATTAGCAGGAGAGAAGTATCAGAAGCGGTTCTTTGCAGGTGTGTCGAATATCCCCAAAAAGGATAAAAGCAAAATGGCGATTTATCTGATGTTTTTACAGCACATAATCTATTCTCTGGGTAAAAAGGGCAAAGCCGCTGTTGTCGTACCTACTGGCTTTTTGACCGCTGGTTCGGGTATACAAAAGAAAATTCGTCAGCACTTGGTGGATAATCGAATGTTGAGAGGCGTTATCTCTATGCCCTCTAATATCTTCGCCACTACAGGCACTAATGTATCCATCCTATTCATTGACCGCGAGAATACAGAGGGAAAAGTTGTTTTGATGGATGCTTCTAAATTGGGTACAAAGGTCAAGGAAGACGGCAAAAACCAGAAAACGGTACTAAGTACAGAGGAAATCAGTACAATCATTGATACATTTAACTCGGTTAAACCAGAAGATGATTTCTGCGTTGCGGTAGATTACTCGGATATTGAAGCCAAAAAGTTATCCTTCTCAGCTGGACAATATTTTGATATAAAAATAGAGTATGTTGAAATGTCACAGAAAAATTTTGATGATAAGATGGTAAGATTTAAGTCAAGACTTGAAAGTATGTTTGCTGATGGACGAGAGTTGGAAGATGAGATAAAGAAGCAATTAGGACTGATGAAATATGAAAGTTAAACTAACTCCGTATAAAATGGGAGATTTACTAAAGGTGAAACATGGATTCCCTTTCTTGGGAGAATTTTTTTCAACGAATGGAAAATACGTTGTGCTAACTCCAGGAAATTTCTATGAAAGTGGGGGATTCAAGAGAACTATTGGTAAGGAAAAATTTTACGTCTCTGATTTTCCAGAAGAATACCTATGCTCTGAAGGTGATCTTATAGTTGCAATGACTGAACAAGCAGAAGGATTACTTGGAAGTACAGCTATTATTCCAGAAAATAATATATATCTACACAATCAACGAATAGGTCTTATCTCTTGGAACGATGATATTGTTGACAAGCAATTTTTGTACTATTTGTTCATGACTCGGTCTGTGCGAAAGCAAATTCGCGATACAGCATCTGGAACTAAAGTCAAACATACATCTCCCGACCGTATATATGATGTTAATGTGTTTTTACCCGATCTAACTGTGCAGCAAAATAATGCAGCTTTGTTGTGGATGCTTGAACAAAAAATTCTACTCAATAACCTGATCATTACTGAACTTGAAGAAATGACGAAAATTATATATGAGTACTGGTTTGTGCAATTTGACTTTCCTAATGTTGAAGGCAAACCGTACCGTTCATCAGGCGGGAAAATGGTATGGAATGAGCGATTGAAGAGGGAAATACCGAATGGGTGGGAAGTTAGCCCGCTGCCGAAACATTGTGAAGTAATTGATTGTTTGCATTCAGCAAAGCCTCCGCTTGAGTTTGAGGCAGAACAATACTTTTTATTACAATTAGAAAATTTAGTAGAGCATGGACTTGTTAACTTAAGCAACAAATATTATGTATCAAAAGAAATGTACGAATTATGGACATCTCGCATAGAGGTAAATGAAGGTGATTTGGTTATTACTAATGCTGGTCGAGTAGGTTCTGTGGCTCGTATTCCAGCAAATTTAAAAGCTGGTATAGGTAGAAATATGACGGCAATTCGTCCAAGAGATATTCCAGCTGTATTTTTGTATTATTTTATGACTAGCAGAGATGTATCAGCACAAATTAAAATAAATGCTGATACAGGCTCGTTCTTTGGAAGCCTTAATGTCCGTGGGATTAAGGAACTTTGTATTACATTACCGTCTGATAACGCACAAGACATATTAGGAGAATTTGCAAAACTTGTTTCTCCCTATAGAACGAGAATTGAATTATGTGCTGAGGAGAATTCTCAATTAACCAGACTCCGTGACTGGCTATTGCCGATGCTTATGAATGGACAAATTACAGTCGATAAAGATGAAATTAATAGCCACTAATCCTAGGGGGTGATGCGCCCTTCCCAAAACTCTGGCTAATACCAACATATTTTTTAAAAGGCGTTTGAAAAAATTTGTGTGAACGGTGTAGGTTTGGATTGTTTTGTGGTCTATGAAGTCGATAAAATCCTAGAATGAATCAATCACGTTGGTTATCTTGAATAAAAAAAGTTCCCCGACTATTTTTTTGTCGGGGAGTTATTTTTAAATCATAGAAGAATCATTCCGAAAAGGCATACATTCCTGTTTTAATGATATTAAGGGAGGGGTGAAATATTTTGTAATTCATTTGAATATAAGTGACTGTATCTAAGCTATTTGAAGAACTTCCGATTACAATTAATTTTTGATGGATTAAATGAGGTTTTATGAAAATGTATTTTTGTAATGAAAAAACCGATCAGATCGAGAAGGGTTTTTCATTTGTCAGGAGGCCTATTAATTCGACCGGGCGGGCATATTTCAATGGTATTAATTATATACAAACCATGATTCTGTAAAGGGGAGAGATATTCCTTAATTGTAGTCTGTTTGGAGTGTTGTTATTGTTTGATACTTAGTGTCATTTCATACATCTTAACCATTTTATAAAAGGAAGTTTTCTTCATTTCTGCTTTCTCCATCGCTTTAACTGCTGTAATTTCCCCAGCCTGCCATTTATCATAAGCCTGAATGAATTCCTCAGTTATTTCTATTGATGGGCGTCCAAACTTTACGCCATTTGCAAGGGCTGAATCGATTCCTTCACGTTGTCGCTTTCGAATCCGTCCCCGTTCATCTTCCGTAATCCAAGAAAGAACCTGTAGAATGAGATCAGAAATAAATGTTCCGATACTGTCCTTATGTTTCGTTATATCTAACAGAGGCATATCTAAAACTACCATATCAGCACCGATTTCCTTAGTAAGCTCTCTCCATTCATTTAAAATGTATTCTTTATTTCGGCCAAAACGATCAAGTGAGTGAATATAAAGAGTATCACCTTTCCTCAACATTCACTTCATTAAATGATAATTTTCTCGATTAAAGTTTTTCCCCGATTGTTTATCTTCGAAAATATCTCGATTATCAATTCCGGTTTCTATCATTGATTTAATCTGCCGATTTTCATTTTTATCTTTTGCGCTAACGCAAACAAAACTTGATTTTATTGTTTCAAGATCATTTAGAGCTTTTGTTTCTAAAAGTGACAATTATCACGTTTTAAATTTAATAAAAGTGGTTACGAGATTACTTCATTATCGTAACCAGTGTGTTAGAATAAAGGTAGGAAAATATTGGTCGATTAAATTTGGTAGGGGGTTAAAAATTGGAATCAAAAGGAAACGTCGTGTATTCGAAGGATTTTGAAAACAAGAGACAGGATTTTGAGTTGGAACAAAAAATTGAACAGATTGAAAAACAGATCCCTGCCTCCTATGCAAGTGACATTCGTTCCTTCTGTAAATTTTGTTCAGAAACAGATAGAGCGGAAAATGTTCAGTCCTTCCTCCATTATTTGAATTATGCCGTTGAAACTGAACGGGTGAAAAAAACGACATGGGAAAAACGGGTTGTTGCCATTCGGAAGTATTTGACTGTCACTTATGGAATTACATTCGAGGAAGAAGACCGAAAGAAAATTAGTTCGCTTCGAAAGCTTTACAATGGTGAAGATAAAATGGACCTCTTGCATGTGAAGGGCAAGTCCCCACTCAATAAAGATTTTCTTTTGGCGAGAATCAGACAGCTAGACACAAGAGCCAAAGCAATCTGCCTAGTTAATTTAACGACAGCGAACCGTCCAAGTGAAATGGTTCGGTTGAAAGTCGAACACTTTGACTTTGATGCTCCGATGGTAAGCGTTCCCCTTAAGAAACAAGGCATGTGGCACAATAAGCGGTTGAATCTTGAAACTGTTCAAGCTGTTCAGGATTACATCGAGGAATATGATTTAATAGCTAGCGATTACTTTGTCGGTCGTGTTAACCAAAAGGGGATTTATGAGAGCAGCCTAATATCAGAAACCGCTTATCGGAAGCGATTGAAGAAGTGGTCGGGTTATGCTCCATACAATTTTCGTAAGACGCAGGTACTCTCCATGCACTCGGCAGGAGCTGACCTTGCGACAATTGCAAAACAGACCGGACACCGTTCGTTGGAGACGCTTGACAAGCACTATCTCGAAGTATCGGATTCCACAGTGGACAAATACCTCTAAAAATCGCCTATAATAATAGGAATAAACTTAAATCAATATTAGATCAATATTAGAGTTAGTTTTGAAGTAATAAAAAAGGATTTTTACCTTTTATGACGAACTTTGTCAATGAGAGGTGAGCAAATTGGAATTAAAAATAGACCCGTATGAACGATGTCCATGTGGTTCAGATAAGAAGTATAAGTTTTGTTGTTATCAAAGAGCGAGAGAAGAAATGCATAAAAAGCGCGAAGAATTAAGTCACTCAGATGACCGTCTTAACCACATGGCACAGCAAAGGTGGGAAGATGCTGATTTTGAGGTTTGTTTCGGTTTTGATAAAGAGAAATGTAAACCATTAATAAAAGGCGCCCATTCAATTCAAAATAATAGGGTTTTAAACCGAATAAGTAAAGACGGCCATCTCTACCATATAGGAAGTAAGCTGACAAAAAGCGGTCCATATCCCATTTTGAAAAAAATTAGTAGGAATAAAGCCAGTAAATTTTTTGGTTTTTGTGATTATCATGACACTGAAATTTTTAAACCTATTGAACTTAAAGACTACTCACAAGAACCAATAGAAAATTACTTATTCGCATTCAGGTCTCTTACTCTTGAATACCACCGAAAAATTCGTGTGCTCAATCAATTACGTGATAACTTCAAAAGTTTTCCAAGCGCTACACTAGACCCGATGTCAGTAAACTTTTATAGAACTGCTTTACTGGACTTTGAAGACTATTCCAAGGACTATAATTCTTTTAAGAAAGATTATTTGGATAGGAATTTCAACGGTTTGAGAACTGTATATAGAAAATTAGACTTTGAAATTGGGTTTGCTACAAGTTCTGCGTTTACTGTGCAATATGATTATAAGGGAAAGCAAATAAATGATATATATTTCGATAAAAGTGTCGATAAAATGCCTTCGATATATGTAAATGTATATCCAATTGAAAGTGGAACTAACATCATTATCTCGTATCTGGTAGAAGATGAAAGTGTTTATAAAGATTATTTTGATCAATTAGAGTCATTGACTAATGAAGAACTTGTGAGTCATTTGAATTTCTTAATTATAGAATATACAGAAAACGTATTTTTTAGTCCCGAGCTAGTAGAGGCGATGACTGAAAAGGAGGAGGAATCTTTATTAAGAAGCTTTGCTTCGTCTTTAGATATTTTAGAAAAGTTTAAATTAGAGTTAGAACAAAACTATTTTAAATTCAACTTATTTACTAAAAGCATCTGAAAAGATGCTTTTTTTATGCCTAAAAATAATGAGTGTGGATAGTCATAAAATGCGCGATTAGGAGCTTTTGCATTTTGAGTTGTTTTCCTATAGTTAACAATACCGTTCAGAAAGGCGCAAATAACCGAGTGAACGTTCGAAAAGTGTTTTTATATATTTACGAACTGATTTTAATAATGCATTTCATATCAAACACAGTGTTCGTTAATGTGTACAATTACGAACTATACTTTTTAGTCGAGTATCTATTTTCAGCTTTATTAAGTTGAATCAATGAAATACATCTTAAGCCAGGGGGAATGTAGTGAGCAATGTTATGTAAAACCCAAATCATTAAACAATTTGTTCAAAGAAGGAGTAGTCCTTATTTTTTGTTGACTAGGTTTTTTGGCTCCACTTTCGCTTCAATTTTTTCCCGAATAAAAATAGTGCGAGTACAAAGAGAGCAACAATAAATACAGTATCCCAATTGCCTGCTGCTATTTGATGACCTGCAAGTGAAAAGGATAGTATGATTGGTAGCTTGCCTAAAAATGTTGCAGCGATAAAGGCACCAAGATTTACATTAGATATACCTGCAATTAAATTAATGCCCGCAGAAGGTAAAATTGGAATGATGCGACCGAGCAGTACAGCTAAAAATCCGTTTTTTTCAATTAGAGCAAGGTATTTCGTTAAATACTGCCTCTTTGTTAAATATTTTAGTGCGACTTGGCGCAGTAAGCTTTTACTTAAGAGAAATAAAAGGAAGGCCCCTAGCGTTGTTCCGAGCATGTTAATTGCCAGACCAGGAAAAAACGCATGTTTACTTGCAATGTATGCAGCTAGTACCGGAATTGGCGCAAAGGGAATCATTGAAACGAGTACCATCAAAAAAAATTGATAAAGCCATGCGAAAGGTCTTTCATTTTGTACAATATCTAAAAATAATTGATCCATAATAGTTCCTTTAAGTCATTTTAGCTATAGTATATCTGATTTAATACGGCCAATGTATACACGGGAACAACATTTTATGGTAGCTTGCGAGTATAATGCTGAGGCTGACATTCGAACAGTAGATTCACATATACGGAATTTGAGGGAGAAATTCAGGACAGCTGGTACTCCTATTGTTAACAGTATCGGTTATAAGTGGAGATAAAAAGAAAGTGTGACTTTGAGGTTGATAGAGATTATGAATTATGTTGAATGAGTATAGAACGGTTGATTGTAAAATCTTTTGCTATTAAGGAATGGTAGATAATGTCATCAGAAATTCTTATAAAAGACAAATCAATCAAGGGGAAATTAGCGGCAATCCTAAACAATGTGGAATTGTTTAGAACAAAGCACCTTATTTAATTTCTCTAGTTCAAAAAAACATCCACTTGCTTATATAAGCATATGATTATATAATAATTGCGGAAAGGTGGAGATCGCATATGAATACGGATGTAACGATTGATATGCAGCGAGCATCACAGCTTTTAAAACTGCTTGGAGATCGGACACGTTTGACGATGATGAAATTACTCCAGTCACATGAATGCTGTGTATGCGAATTTGTCGAGATTTTTAAAATGAGTCAGCCGGCAATCAGCCAACACTTGCGGAAACTAAGGGATATTGAATTAGTTAAAGAAGAACGCAGAGGACAATGGGTTTTCTTTTCGATAAATGAAAGTCATGAAGATTTTCCGTTTATTCAAAGCATACTTGAGCATCTTCCGGAGCAGAATGCATCAATCGCTGATCTGGAAGCACAAGGACTTCGTGTTTGTTGTCAATAAGGAGGAGAAGGTACGTTGGGTTCAGTTATTATCGCGTCATTGATTTTTATAATCACACTTATTTTTGTGATTTGGCAGCCTAGAAATTTATCGATCGGATGGTCTGCCTGTATTGGTGCGATCATCGCTTTGTTAGTAGGAGTAGTTGATTTTAATGATGTTATTGATGTAACGGGAATTGTTTGGAATGCTACGCTTGCATTCGTCGCCATCATTATCATCTCATTAATCTTGGACGAAATCGGTTTCTTCGAGTGGTCTGCGTTACATATGGCGAGATTAGCCAAAGGTAGCGGTATTCGCATGTTTGTTTATGTCAGTATTCTTGGGGCGATCGTTGCTGCCTTGTTCGCAAACGATGGGGCTGCACTTATTTTAACTCCAATTGTGCTTGCGATGGTACGAAATTTGAAATTCAGTGAAAAGATGATCTTTCCATTCATCATTGCCAGTGGTTTTATTGCTGATACGACTTCGTTGCCATTAGTTGTGAGTAACTTGGTCAATATTGTTTCAGCAGACTTTTTCGGCATCGGATTTGTCGAGTATGCATCCCGGATGATAGTTCCCAATTTATTTGCCTTAGTTGCGAGTATTTTAGTGCTGTTTTTATTCTTCCGTAAGGATATCCCGAAAGACTATAAAGTGTCTGATTTAAAAGAACCGAAGGATGCAGTAAAAGATAGTAAGATGTTTCGGCTTTCCTGGGTCGTATTAGGTATTTTGCTTATTGGGTATTTTACAAGTGGAATTACGGGGCTTCCTGTATCAATCGTTGCTGGAGTCATGGCTATATTCTTTATGATTATGGGACAAAGAAGCCCAGCTGTTCACACGAAACAAGTACTAAAAGGAGCACCTTGGTCCATCGTATTCTTCTCAGTTGGGATGTACGTAGTCGTTTATGGATTGCGGAATGTTGGTCTGACAAGTGTGCTAGGTGATCTTATTCAAGTGGCAGCAGATCAAGGCTTGTTTATAGGTACTATTTCCATGGGCTTTATTGCGGCAATTTTATCGTCTATCATGAATAATATGCCAACTGTAATGATCAATGCCCTAGCCATTGCAGATACGAATACTACAGGGACGATTCGCGAAGCTTTAATTTATGCGAATGTCATCGGTTCAGATTTAGGTCCGAAAATTACACCCATCGGTTCATTGGCGACTTTATTGTGGCTACATGTCCTATCCCAAAAAGGTGTAAAAATATCTTGGGGTACTTATTTTAAAACCGGTATTATCTTAACAATTCCTACACTCTTAATTACTCTAATTGGCCTGTATCTATGGCTATCGATTATACACTAATACACTAAAAGGGGATTTTCATTATGTCGAAAAAAACACTTTATTTCTTATGTACAGGTAACTCATGCCGTAGCCAAATGGCCGAGGGATGGGGCAAAAAGTATCTTGGTGAAGAATGGCAAGTTCTCAGTGCAGGAATTGAAGCACACGGAGTCAATCCGAATGCTATTAAAGCCATGAATGAGGCTGGCGTCGACATTTCAAAACAAACTTCGGATATTATCGATCCACAAATCCTGAATAATGCAGATTTCGTCGTTACGCTTTGCGGAGATGCTGCTGATAAGTGTCCGATGACACCCCCACATGTAAAACGTGCACATTGGGGATTTGATGACCCTGCGAAAGCAGAAGGAACGGATGAAGAAAAATGGGCGTTCTTCCAGCGTGTACGCGATGAAATTGGCGCTCGGATTGAACATTTCGCTAAAACTGGTGAATAAATAAAAGGATAGCTGTGGATTCACACCATGGCTATCCTTTTATATTGAACAATTATAACAAAGGAGTTCGAAGTATGTATGTTTGCAAAACAACGATACTTTATTGACGATGGAAATTAAAGAACGAGGTACAAACAAGCCTTTATTTATACAGATTAAAGTTGATGTGAATTCAGGTGTGGCTTTCTTTGCTATTTTTAATTACGATCAACTAGTTAATCAATTAGGCTTGATCTCTTCCATATATCCTTTAATATCACTTTCCGACATTTCCCCTGTAATAATTCTTACAATCTTACCTTCAGGGTTAATCAGTAAAGTAGTAGGCAACGGCTTGACGTTATATGCTTGCATAACGCTTTTCGTTTTATCGATTAAAGTTGGGAATGTCATGCCATATTGTTCAGCAAACGTACGAACTTTAAAATCCGATTCAGCGATATTGACGGCTAATATTTGTACTCCTTGGTCTTTATATACCTCGTATTGTCGCCCCATTGCAGGCATTTCCTTTTTACATGGAGCACACCAAGTTCCCCAAAAGTTTAAAAAGACTCCTTGTCCTCTATACTCCGATAACTGGTGTTCAATTCCATCTAAATCTACTAGCGCAAAATCCGGGGCATAATCCCCCACCTTTAACACATCAAATTTCTCTTTTGCGAAATTTGAGTAGATAGTAAAGACAATGGCTGCGGCCAGAAGTGTCAATGTAATTACCCTGAAAATAAAACGATTTCTTTTTTTGTTACTCAATGATGAATGCTCCTTTCAATGTCTACAAAATAGGGATTTTTTGATGGGATTTCTTTATGATGACTACTATACTAAAGAACTTTGAAGAAAGTGTGCAGACACAAAGAAGTCATGAATTCGTACAAATTCACTGATACTATCGTCTTCTGCATATCTTTTTCACAATTGTTTTCTATACTAATTTCATGAGGAGAGGAGAATTAACAAGGATGAATAAGATATCCAAAAAGCTTGCCGCTTATTTTATTATTTCTTTCCTTGTCCTTGAATCGGTGCTAATGATGTATTTGCACCAAAATATCGTTCATACAAGAGTGGATGAAGAATACTCACGCCTGTTGGCAAGTGGTTCGAACCACCGAAATGTCTTAATCGACTATTATTCGGATGAGACGATAACGCATATCGTGTTAATGGAAATAGAAGGGGATAGAGGAGTTGTCATAACCGGAAAGAGCGGTGAAATAATCCGAAGTTCTGATACGAAATTGGAAAATCTCCTGCCTTCGTTAGAATTTTTACAAGACTCCGCGAATCAGAATGATCGAATCATTAAACAGGATTGGAAAGATTCACCTTATATCATTAGCGCTCATCCATATAAGATTGATGAGAATAATTCGGGATATGTTTTAATGTTTCAAAGTAGCGAACCAATTGAACGGTTAGTGCAAAAATTAAATTTCCATTTCGGTTTGGCAGGGGGAGCGATTATCGTCATCCTGTTTGTCATATACACAATTTTATCCAAATTTCTTACTCGGCCTTTGATTCGTATGAAAGAAGCAACTGAAAAGTTAAGCGAAGGGAAATTCGATGTAAGCCTTCCTATAGGAGGTAATGACGAGCTTGGTGAATTATCGATTGCGATTCGGAAGCTGGCCAACGATTTGGAGAAAATGAAAAAGGAACGGAATGAATTTCTTGCATCCATCTCACACGAACTAAGTACTCCGTTAACCTATTTGATTGGCTATTTGAAAGTTGCTATGCGACATGATTTAACCGAAGAGGAAAGAAATAGCTATCTAATGATTATTGCTGAAGAATCCAATCGCATGAAGGATCTTGTGAAAAACTTAATGGATTTGGCGAAAATGGATGAAAGGGCATTCGTTGTAACTAAGGAGAATACTTCATCCGAAAAGTTTGCAAAAGATATCTATCGACTTGTCGAACCTTCATTTGCTCTAAAGAATGTAAATCTGAATTTGATATGCAAGGATGATTTTTCGATTCATGCTGATCCAGTGCGACTTGAACAGGTTGTACTGAATCTATTAGATAATGCATTAAAGTATTCAAATGAAAACACAACTGTGAGATTTGAAATTTCCAAAGTACAAAATCAAACTGTCATTTCAATCGCAGATGAAGGAATTGGAATACCGGAAGAGCAAATCGATATGATTTTTGAAAAGCTTTTTAGAGTTGAAAAATCCCGCTCTAGAACGTTTGGGGGATCTGGTCTTGGACTTGCCATTGTGAAGGAGTTGGTAGAAGCGCATGGAGGCTCGATAGAAGTGAAAAGTGAGTTTGGAAAAGGGAGTAGATTTACAATAAAGATTTAAACCGGTAAGGAGTTGATAAGATGCAGACGATCTTACTTATAGACGACGAGCATAGAATGCTCGATTTACTTGAATTGTTTTTGGAACCCCATGGTTTCGACTGTATAAAAGCGGATACCGGGAAAAAAGGGTTGGAAATAGTAAGGGATGAAAAGGTCGATATCGTTCTATTGGATGTGATGATGCCCGATTTGGATGGTTGGGAAGTGTGCAAGAATATACGGGAACTATCAACCATTCCGGTTATTATGCTTACAGCGAGGACAGACAAAGCAGATATTGTAAAAGGCCTTGAATTCGGGGCTGATGATTATATCACGAAGCCGTTTGATGAGCGGGAACTTGTGGCAAGAGTGAATGCATTATTACGCCGCACTGCAAGCGAAACTGACGATAGAAGCAATACTGTGTATGGGGATTTCACGTTGAATCGGGATTCTTATTCATTACATTATAATAACTTGGAAGTGCAATTGACCTTAAAGGAATTTTATATAATTGAGGCGTTAATCACTCATCCGAAAAGGACATTTACTAGGGAACAGCTTTTACGTACCGCTTGGGACTATAACACATTCACAGATATTCGAACAGTGGACTCGCATATCCGTAATTTAAGGGAGAAATTAAAAGCTGCGGGATTCCCTATCAATGACTTCTTATTAACGGTGTGGGGAATTGGATATAAGTGGAACTAAAGGAGATTGAAATGATGAAAAAAATAGCGAAATATATTGGCATTGCGGGCATCATCACGCTTTTGTCTGCATGTAATGCGACTAAGGATGATACCTTCGCGTTTGAGGAATTGAAAAACAGTAAAATTGATCATCTACATGGTCTAGGTTATATAAATGGAGGTCCTGAAGTGGTCATTTCAACACATGAAGGGCTTTATGCTTATGGTGAAGATGGTTGGAAAGAAGCGAATAGTGAAAAGCATGATTATATGGGTTTCCAAGCAGTACGTGAAGGTTTCTTTTCAAGCGGACATCCGGAACCAAATTCAAAACTTAAAAATCCACTTGGACTTGTGAAAAGTACAGATCGTGGTGCGAGCTTTGAAAAATTGGCATTTTACGGTGAAATCGATTTTCACTATATGGCAGTCGGATATGAGTCAAATGCCATCTATGCATTGAATGAAATGCCGACAAAAGATATGCCGGCGGGTCTTCATTATTCACTCGATGAGGGAGGTTCATGGAAGCAAGCTTCAATGAATGGTTTCGATTCCGAGTATATCTCGAATTTAGCAGCACATCCTTCCCGCGAAGAAATAATTACAATCGGGAGTAAAGATGGATTGTTTTTCTCACAGGACTTTGGTGAAAGCTTTGCCCCTCTAAATGAGGTGGGCGTGGTTACATTTGTGATGTTGACTGAAACAGGAGGATTGTATGCCAGCTACGAGAATGACATTGTGAAGCTCAGCTCGTTTGTATCAGATGGAAAAGAGGAAGTGGAAATTCCGCTTCCAGACGAAATTGAACCAATCGTATATATAGCGGTTAATCCAGATGATCAACGGGAGATTGTAATTGCCACTTTTACTAATGATATTTATAGGACAACAGACAGAGGAGTAAATTGGGAAACCCTTGCTAAAAATGGAGAGTTACTAAAATTAAAGTAGGATTGGTGATTTTCAATGTATGGATTTTTGTCGAAAATCAGTCAAATAATCACGGAGCCTGTCACGGGCCTAATTAATGCGTATGCAGATTTCCCACTCATGGTTGCATTACTGTTAGGAGTAGTTGGCGCTGTTGCCCCCTGTCAATTGACAGGGAATATGAGCGCCATCACTCTTTACGGCAATCGGACGATTCAATTCAAGACAGATTGGCTCGAAATTTTTGCTTTCATTGCAGGAAAGGTTGTCGTATTCAGCGCATTTGGCCTTTTGGCATGGATGTTCGGTCAAACATTCGAATCAAAGATGACCGAGTACTTTCCGCTTTTCCGTAAAGTGATAGGCCCTCTCATTGTTGTTACTGGGCTTGTACTATTGGGAGTTTTGAAACTGAGAGTCTTTCAACGGATGACTATACATATACCGGTACGAATGCGAAAAGGGAAGATTGGCTCTTTCCTTCTAGGTGCAAGTTTTTCACTTGCATTTTGCCCGACAATGTTTGTTCTGTTTTTCGTTTGGCTCATGCCAATCGTTTCGTCAACCTCGTATGGGTTTGTACTTCCCGCCGTATTTGGAATCGCAACATCATTCCCCCTTATTCTTCTATTCCTGATTATATGGGTTTTCGAAACAGATCGCCGAATCATGAGGAAAAGCGTGAAAATCGGTCGTGTCATTCAACGGTTAGCGGGATTGCTATTAGTGTTGATCGGTCTATTTGATACGTTGACTTATTGGGGGATTTAATTTTTTTTCTAACAAATTGCTGTTTGTGTTCAATTTAAGGAGTGTTCATATATGTTAACTGATCTGAATTTAATTCTAGCATTTGGTGCAGGGCTTCTTAACTTCATATCACCCTGCACATTACCGCTCTACCCAGCGTTCCTTTCTTATATTACTGGCATGTCACTCGATGAATTGAAATCTGATAGTAAGAAGATACGGAAAAGCGGAATCATACACACATTATTGTTTCTATTAGGCTTTTCAATCATCTTCATATTTCTTGGATTTAGCTCCAGTTTCGTAGGGACTTTCTTTATTCAATATCAAGATCTCCTTCGACAAATTGGTTCCATTTTCATTATTATTTTCGGTTTAATGATTATTGGTCTATTTACACCAGCATTCCTAATGAAGGAGAAAAAACTCCAATTTAAAAACCGACCTGCTGGTTATTTTGGCACGTTTCTTATTGGACTTGCGTTTGCAGCGGGATGGACACCGTGTACCGGTCCGATAACAGGGGCTGTCTTCATGCTAGCTTCCCAAAATCCGGGTTCTGGCATCTGGTATATGCTTGCCTATGTTCTTGGATTCGCGATTCCATTTTTCCTACTTTCGATTTTCATTACCCGTGTTAAATGGATTCAAAAATATAGCCGAACAATTACCAAAGTCGGTGGTTATATCATGATTGCACTTGGAATCCTGCTTTTCTTTGATGGATTGACGTTCATTATTGCTTGGCTTAGTCCATTTTTCGGGGATTTCATGGGGTTTTAACAGCAAATTAAAATCTTTAAGGAGATATTGATAAATGAGTAAAATAAAATGCCATTGTGGTCATGAAAACCCTTTTGGCACGGTTCTTTGTGAGCAATGCGGACGTCCTCAGACTGATGAGGCGAGGGAAAGTAAACTTATCGATATGCGATATGAAGGATCGGCAAGAAGATCACAAACATATAAACGATCGATTGTTGATAAAATCTGGAACTTCTTTTCTAGTGTTAAGGTAGGAATTAATATCATTATTGCAGTCCTTGCGACATCAGCAATAGGAACGCTATTTCCACAGAAGCTATTTGTTCCGGCAACTACTGATGCAGATATTTTAGCATATTACGAAAAGCACTATGGGTTTGCCGGTACCCTTTATTATAATCTCGGATTTTATGATATGTACAATAGTTGGTGGTTCATCACATTAATCGGAATGCTTGGTACTTCCATCATTATTGCCAGTGTTGACAGGGTTTTTCCACTCTATAAATCATTGAAAAAGCAACGTACGAAACGGCATAGATCCTTTTTGACAAAGCAAAGGATATATGGCGAAGGGGTAGTTGTTGATTCGAATAGCTCATTTGCTAAAGCGGAAGAGAAGCTTAAAGAACTTCGTTACAACGTGAAGACTGAAGAAGGAGCGTTGCTTGCGGAGAAAGGCCGTTTTTCTAGATGGGGTCCTTACGTCAATCATACGGGATTGATCATCTTCCTGTTTGCGGTTCTTTTACGAACTCTTCCTGGTTTTTATGTCGATGAAACGGTTTGGCTTCGAGAAGGAGAGACACGTGCCCTCCCGGGAGCTCCCGGCTATTATTTAAAGAACAATGATTTCATTATAGAGACTTATTCGAAGGAAGAAGATGCAGCTTTCGGTCAGGCTATAGATCGAGTTGGGACTATCGTGAAAAATTTCCAATCAGATGTCACCTTATATAAAGATCCGGTGGGCGGCATTCCAGGTCAGTCAGAGAAGATGGAATTTGTAAAAGACTATTCAATCACCGTTAATAAACCATTAAACTTTGACGGATTCAACGTATACCAAATGGATTACCGTCTCAACGAATTAAAATCGATGACATTCCAATTGATGGAAAAGTCGACGAGCAAGTCATTTGGCGAATTTACGGTTGACCTTCTCAATCCCGGGCGTTTGTATGAATTAAACGAAGGCGCGATTGTCGAGCTGTTAGATTATTATCCAGATTATGATGGTGTTGAAGACGGAGAACCCGTTACTAAATCACCGATTCCGAACAATCCAGCATTCATATTTAATATGGTGACGCCAGCCAAGCCGGAAGGTGATAAAAGTTTTGTCGCTATCAGACAGACGCTTGAAACAAATGTAAATGATTATGAAGTAAAGTTTGTCAGCGCGGAAACACGAGACATTACTGGCCTTGTTGTTCGGAAGGATAAAACGCTCTATCTATTGCTCCTAGGGGGTATTATTTTCATGATTGGAGTTGCACAAGGATCCTACTGGAACCATCGGAGAATATGGATACAAAAAGGTGAAGGGAATGAGCTTGTCCTTGCAGGTCATACGAATAAAAACTGGTTTGGATTAAAAAAGGAGCTTGATAAAGTGAGAGTCTACGCCGACTTGCCGCAGTATGAAGATAGACAAGAAACTAAGTTTGATAAGGAAGGCATGAAAGGGGACAAGTTATAATGCAATTAGCATCATTGAGTGGGAATTTAATGTTCTTTTCATTTGTTGCATATCTTGTTGCAACGCTATTCTTCGGCGGAGCGGTAAAAGGTGCAAAAACACAAGAGTCATATGAAAATAATCGTTGGGGAAAAATTGCGATCGGAATTACGATAATTGGATTTATTGCTCATCTAGGTTATTTTATTACACGATGGATTGCTTCTGCTCATGCACCGGTTAGTAATATGTTTGAATTTATTACGGCATTTGCAATGATGGTTGTTGGCGCGTTCATCTTACTATTTTTCCTTTACAGAACACCATCCCTTGGGTTGTTTGCATTACCACTAGCTGTTGTGATGATCGGATATGCAAGTATGTTCCCTCGGGAGCTCACGCCATTAATTCCAGCGTTGCAAACCCATTGGTTGACGATTCATGTTATTACTGCAGCAATTGGTGAGGCTATTCTCGCAATTAGCGCGGTTGCAGGTCTCGTATTTCTATTGAAAAACATTGATCTAACGAAGAGATCAAAGCAACGTTTTTGGTTGGAGTCAGTGATGTTCACTCTTATTCTTGTTGTCGGATTTATATTGTCATCCTCCACATTTGCGATCATGGGGTATGAGGCGAAGTTCACCTATATTAATAAAAATGAACAAACAGCACAAATAGTATATAATTATCCGCCATTATTTGGGATGAATGAGTATGAATCACTTACTCCCGACAAGATGACGCCGCTGGCTGAAATGCCTCCAATCGTTAATGCGAAGACGCTTACGACTTTCGTTTGGTCAGTTGCAACAGGCATAGTCCTTTATATACTGCTAAGACTTATTTTGCGTCGCCCGATTGCAGCATTGTTTCAGCCGTTCGCGAAAAAGGCGAATTCCGAAGTTATGGATGAAATTGGTTACAGGTCAGTCCTGATCGGATTCCCGGTATTTACCCTTGGGGCACTCGTTTTTGCAATGATTTGGGCACATGAAGCATGGTCCAGATTTTGGGGGTGGGATCCGAAAGAAGTATGGGCGCTCATTACGTGGTTATTCTATGCAGCCTACTTACATCTTCGGCTCTCCCGCGGATGGGAAGGTGAGAAATCAGCCTGGCTTGCAGTCATTGGTTTTATCATTATCATGTTTAACTTAATTGCAGTTAACTTGATTATTGCAGGACTGCATTCATACGCATGATTCTGAAAAAAAAGCTGCTGATAATATAACCTTAGGCATTTTCTATACGGCCATAGAGGAATCTCGGTGCTATTGTCTCTTTTGTCAGTGGCGATTAAACTAAAATTCCGGTGTGTATGATACTACTACACGCCGGAATTTTTTTATTGTAAATCTATTTCATTTGTCAGATTGGGAAAGTCGATAAACGGATTTCGGTTTCCCTGAATCTCAAAAATAGCTTTATTTCTATGCTTTTCGTAGATGTTTACCGGGAATTGTTCATGCCACCGGACCAATAAAGGGAGACTAATGGTTTTTTTATAGTGCTGTAAGATTTCTGTTGGGTATCGCAATAAGAAATAAAGGGTTGCACGGGCAACTTGTCCTTTACCATACTCTGGTTCAAATTGGTTGATATCAAATAAGCCGCAGTAACTACGTTTTCTAACCGACGCTGCTGATGAATCGAATTCATAATAGGGAAAGTTAGACCGTGTACTATTACACACCGGCTCACATGCAAAGAGATGGTGTAAATCTCCTTTCATAGGTTCCCTCGCTTTAAACCAAGATTGGGGAACAACGTGTTCAGCATTGAATTTATGTTCATTCGAAACTCTTCTGACATGCCTGCCGATTTCTTTGCTAGAGTACCTTTGCTTAAAGACGAGTTTTCGGTACTTTTGAAACCGTTTTTGAACCGTATTGAAATCTTCTTCAATGACTACTTTAGGATTTTTTTGCACACCGGAATAGATGTTTTTTAGTTGACCGTCTGGTTGAAGGTCAACCCAAGTGTAAAGATACTGATCTTTACTTATGTGATAAGGGTGCTGATATTTGTGAGTTTCGGTTACAAGTTTACATAGGTCCTGGAATAAACGCTTAGGTGTAGTTTCACTAAAAGAAATTTGGCAGTAATAATGCTCGATCCATGATTGATCCTGTTCTTCCTTATAATATAGCTCACGGCTTGATGTAATTAGTTGTTGATTTTTTGTTAATTGGGCCACAAGGACATCGGAATCGCATTCCTCCATACACTCTAATTCTTTCAGCTCTTTTTGAATCAAGTCGTTATTCTCCATGACTCCACCGCCTTCAACTACTTTTTGCATAATCTCAGTAGTCCTTAAAGTTTCAGAAGTCTTGCATTGATTGCTACAATGATCGTACTTAAAGACATTAATATGGCTCCTACAGCTGGGCTTAGAACAATGCCGATTGGATAGAGAACACCTGCCGCTAATGGGATTGCAGCGATATTATATCCTGCAGCCCACCACAAGTTTTGTGTCATTTTACGATAGGTAGCCCTTGATAGTTTAATAATATTCACGACATCAAGCGGATTACTTTTAACAAGAACGACATCGGCGGTTTCGATGGCTACATCAGTACCTGCCCCTACAGCAATACCTAAATCTGCTTTTGCGAGAGCAGGTGCATCGTTGACCCCATCTCCAGTCATTGCTGTTCGGAGTCGCTCAACGTTTTGGATATGCTCGATCTTTGCGGACTTCTCGTGTGGAAGGACTTCAGCGAAGATCTCCTCCATTCCAAGTTGTCCTCCTACATAATGGGCTACTTTTACATTATCACCCGTAAGCATGATGGATTTGACGTTCATTTCTTTTAGTATATTGATGGCATCTATGGCCGTCTCACGGACGATATCCGCAAGGGCGATCATACCGGCAAGTTGTTTATCAATCAGCGTGAATACGACCGTTTTTCCTTCCGAAGACCACTGATCGAATTGAACCGTATCAAATTTGAGGTTCAACTCTTTCACATAACCAGGACTGACGACCATAACCTGTTTTCCATCTACTGTCCCTTCAAGCCCTTTACCGGTTAGTGATTGGAAATTCTCCACTCGTTGAAGAGGGATGCCCATCTCGTCTGCTTTCCTAGTGACACCTTTCGCAAGAGGATGTTGAGATTGAGCTTCGACTGTGGCTGCATAGGAAATGACATCTTCTTCACTGAAGTCCCCAAATGTGTAGATGTTGGTTACACCGAACTCACCTTTCGTCAATGTACCGGTTTTATCGAAAACGACGGCCTCGATATTCCGGGCACCTTCAAAAGCGGCTCGATTTCGGATGAGAAGTCCATTTTTAGCTGCAATGGATGTTGAAACGGCCACAACCAATGGAGCTGCCAATCCTAAAGCGTGTGGACAAGCAATAATAAGTACGGTCACCATTCTTTCCATTGCGAATGAAACAGGATAGCCAAGGGAAATCCAAATAATGAATGTAATCAGGCCTGCAGCGAGTGCACCGTAAAACAACCACTTAGCAGCACGGTTCGCAAGGTCTTGGGCGCGTGATTTGGATTCTTGGGCTTCCTTTACTAAGGTAATGACTTGTGAAAGGTATGTTTCGCTACCTGTTTTCGTGACAGAAATAACAAGGGATCCTTCCCCATTAATTGATCCGCCAATTGCCTCTAATCCAGCTTCTTTTTCAACTGGAACCGATTCTCCGGTAAGCATCGACTCGTCAATCGTCGATTTTCCTTCAAGTATTTTTCCATCTACCGGTACCTTTTCGCCAGGTTTAACAAGTACACGATCGCCTTGTTTCAACTCCGTTACGTCAACTTCTTTAATAACTCCATCCTCATCAATGAGATGTGCCTCGGAAGGCATCAACTTGGCTAGCTCTTCCAATGCTTTTGAGGCACCCATTACGGAACGCATTTCAATCCAGTGACCAAGTAACATAATGTCTACAAGTGTAGCCAGTTCCCAGAAGAAATCATTTTCTGCAAAGCCGAATACTGCAGCTGTACTGTACACATATGCAACGGTAATGGCTAATGAAATCAGCGTCATCATGCCCGGGGTTTTATTTTTCAGTTCATCCTTAGTCCCTGCAAGGAAAGGCCAACCCCCATATAAAAATACAAAAGTAGACAGTGCAAACAGGATATACATATCCCCAGTAAAACGCCAGTCCACGTTCAAAAACATTTGAATCATTGGTGACAAGATTAATATAGGGATCGTAACAATGAGCGAAATATAGAAACGCCTTTTAAAATCTTCTACCATATGTGCATGGTGATCATGATGTCCGTGATTATGTTTTTCATGGGAATGGTGATCATTATGCCCGTGATGTTCTTCGTTGGAGTGATGGGCATGCTGATCATGATTGTGCTCTGATGCAGTATGTTTTTCCGGTTTGTGGTGATGATGTGAGTGGTTCGACACACCATTACCTCCTCTCTAATGTTCGGTTTTAAGTATGTGTTAATTATACCCATTACTTATGCAAAGACTATGCACTTTTTGGAATTTATCATGGAAGTGTGAATTCTGACTGTAGATTAATCATGTAGTTCAGTTTCGCAACATACCCTTATAAGGTATATAGCCGTAGAATGAAATTAGATTATTTGACATTAAAGGTGGGAGATCAATGGGGGATTTTCAGCTATTTGTGCTAGGTTCACTTGGTTTTTTAACGTTCATAGTTGTTATCTGGGCTGGTAGATTGAAAAAAATATTAGGGACTATGCAAGGCATGATCATTTCAATGTTCTATGGCATGAACGTGGGCTTGACTGCGGGTATTCTACTAGGTGTAACTTATCAAGGGGATCTATTCCTATCAACAATCATCTCAATAGCCATTGGAGTGTTAGCTGGCTCGTTATGTGGCCTGCGTTTTGGAGTTCTCTCTGTATTAGAGGGATTTATGGCTGGATTAATGGGTGGTATGATGGGGGCGATGGTTGGAGAGATGATTCGTGAAGACCAGTCTATAAGTTTGGTTCAGATTTTCTTGTTTTTATCAGTCAGCACTATTTTTATTATAGCTATTGTGAAAACTCCTCGAAATGCAAAGGTGCACACAAAAAAGTGGTTATTAAAACCTTTGGTGATCTCAACATTAGTTGCTGTTTACTTAATTGGTGGCAATTCCATCGCGGAGAAAAATAGAATGCTAGGGGAATCGTCAGCATCTAATAGTCATCATTCAGCAACATCTAATCCAACCGAAAAAATTAATAAAGAAAGACAAATTATTGTTGTAGATTCTATTGATATGAAGTACTCAAATAATAAAATTATTGTTGAGAAAGACAGGGAGGTCACCTTGACACTCAAAAACCTAGATAATATAGAGCATGATATTGAAATTAAAGTTCCGTCCCTTCCAAATAATAATGAATCACATCATAATCATGAAACAGGAAGCAATGTAATACATCTCCATGCCTCACCAAAAAGTACTGAAACTCTTACATTTACACCTACTGAATCAGGAGTTTATGAATTTTATTGTACTATTCCAGGGCATAAAGAATTTGGTATGATTGGTCAATTCATTGTAAGCTAGCACTTATCAGAAGGGATGAATGTGATTAAATGGACCGTAGGTATTGTTATAGCAGTACTAATTATCAGTGGATTTATTGTTAAAATGGTCAAGTCAAATACAGAAATAACTGAGCCGATCGATACAGTTCAAGCCGCGTATGTAACATCGGTAATAGATGATGAATCAGGACTTGAAAAAGGAAAAGCACCACCGAATTTTGAACTTCCTACGCTTTCGGGTGAAAAAGTGAAGCTAACTGATTATAAAGGGAAAATAGTTATTCTTAATTTCTGGGCGTCATGGTGTGGCCCATGCAAGGTAGAAATGCCCCATATGCAAAATTATTATAAGAATAAGAAGGATGCTGCGAATGTGGAAATCATTGCAGTTAATATGACCTCCGAAGAGAGAGGAGGGAAGAAAAGTATTGAGAAGTTTGTCAAGGAGTACGGACTAACTTTTCCTATCCTACTGGATAATGATGGGGATGTATTGGATTTGTATAATATCATAACCATTCCGACCACGTACGTAATTGGCACGGATGGAGTTATTAGTCAAAAGATACTTGGACCTATGGATGAAAAGATGATAAATGAACTTGTTGAGAATCTTAATTAGAAGCTCTCAATAATTGTGATAATCTATATAACGAAAACGCTTAGATGAATATATCTAAGCGTTTTTTGATGTGCTCTTCAAATAATCTCCTTAAAAAATCCTAAGTTTAGTAATGTTAATGTCATGATACTGTAAAGCGGAATTCATATTCTATGTGCTAAAGTTTACCTATAAACAGGATAGAACAAATAGATAGATAATAATACAGTTGGGGTGGAAAATGAGAATACGAGTTTATCAATTAGTTATGGCAGTGTTTCTTATGAGCACTATACAATTTATGACTCTAAATAAAGTCAGCGCAAGTTCTAATGATATAGCATCCTATGCCGCAAAGTTTTATGGTACGCCGTATAAATTTGGAGGTACAACTCCCAAAGGCTTTGACTGTTCGGGATATATACGGTACGTCTTTAACGAGTTTAACATCAATTTACCAAGAACATCGGCAGACCAGTTTAAAGTAGGAACTTCCATTAGTAAAGAAGATCTGATGCCTGGGGATCTTGTGTTTTTTAAAAATACGTATAAAAAAGGAATTTCACACACTGGAATCTATTTAGGGGATAACGAATTTATCTCAGCCAAGAGCCGTGGTGTTCTTAAGGCAAATTTAAAAACTGATCCTTATTGGGCTCCGAAGTATGCCGGTGCTAAACGCGTGGCAAATATCACCAAAGTAGCTTTTGACCCTGTGCAAGTAAAATCAGATGAAAAGATGAGTGAAGTATTTAGTGATCTTTCTGTAGAACATCCTGCTGTTGAGGCAATTATTGCACTAAACGAAATCGGCGTCATAAAGGGCTATGAAGATTCCACATTCAAACCTGAAAAGACAATTACACGAGGTCAAGCAGCAGCAATGATAAATCGTGAGCTCAAATTAAAGGGTTCCACCGAAGTGACATTTACGGACGTTGCGCCTGATCACCAATATGCAGCCGACATTGCGGCTTTGAATGAAGCGGGAATCCTTCAAGGTTATGCAACTGGTGATTTTGGTATTAACGACAAACTTACACGTGCGCATCTTGCGGCAATCGTAGATAGAGCGTTTGATCTTCAAGAAAAAATAGCTGGCAATGTGCAAGTCGCGTCAAATTATAATGATGTACCATCTAATCACTGGGCCTCAGAGTCAATTCATGCACTTAAGACATTGGATCAGACAACAGTGTTTCAATCTAAAAACTTTAGCATCGCAAAAGAAGCGACACGCGCAGAATTCTCAGCTGCAGTATACAGCGCAATTTCCGGAAGATAAAGGTACCAACTCATAGTAATGGCACTCATCTTGTAGTATAGATGGGTGCCTTATTATTTATTATAAAGATTATAGATGATTTTGCATAAGTGAGTGGGAAGCTATGCTCCACACTATACGGTCTACTTTAACACCTTATGGCAATCGAATTTCTACTCAATATGTTCCATAGTATTACCTTTTCCAAATACAGTTCTACAATTCTATTCTGTTGATTAGATACATAGAATTATATTCGGAGGGGAGTAAAATGAGAACAGAAGCTAAAATATATTCAGTTTTCATATTAGCACTATTTTTATCTCCAATAATTGTCGTAAATTATTCTTCAATACCTTTACAAATAACCAAAGCAGAGCCGATAAAAAAAAGTCTAATAGTGTACGCGGAAAATCTGTCAGAATCCGACGTTCCTCATTTACAACAAAAACCTTCAAAAGCCCTAGTGTTTTTCACACATTCACATGAAGCCTTCCAACCTATCGTGCAAAACAAGGAAAATCTTACAGCCGTCTATCATCCCGCTTCAAATATTATGGCGTTCGAAGATACAATAAAAAATCATTTTGATCTAAACGACATTCAAACGGAATTTCTTGCTATTGATACAATGGAAGAAATGGAAAAGCAGAATAGTGCATTCCGCGAGGCTTATCACGTGGTACGTCCTTTTGTTGAAAAACAAATCAAGGAAAATGAGTATGATTTAATCATTGACCTTCATAGGGATTCCGCTAAAAGGAAGACAACGACACTTACTTATAATAACCAGACGTATGGAAAAATATATTTCGTTTTAGGAGAAAATAATCCAAATTTCCACAAAAACAAAGAATACGCCGAGCAGTTGTCTGCTCAATTAGATAAATTGGTGCCGGGTATTTCGCGTGGGATTTTTGGTAAAAGAGGAGAGCATGTAGACGGTGTCTATAATCAGGACTTGGCTCAAAATATGGTTCTTATTGAGCTTGGAGGTATAGATAATACAGAAGAAGAAATAAATCGATCAATTTCTGTTTTAGCGAAAGCGATTTCTACCGTATTACAAGAGTAAAGTTCTTAGTAATAATGAGGTTTAAGGAATTTTTTTCTAAAAGAAAGTACATTTTGCATTTGGTGAAAAGGATATGCGTTCTCTGGGGAAGTGCAAGTTCAATCCAATTATATAGATATACCAATAGTCACTTCTCAGCTGTAGCATACAGAGCAATTTCCGGAAACTTAAGGTATCAAATCATAGCTGTAATTGCGCCCATCTCGGAATAAGGATGGGCGTATTTTTAATGACTTTGATTTGCTTTATATTAGGACTATCAGTAATAATGATATTGCAACTAACATTTGAATAAATGCAAATATAGAATTCAAAGGAGTAAATCATGAAGGATAGTAAAATAAAAATCGCTGTAAATGGTGGCATCAATTATGGGGCTAAGCTCACTGCAAAACAGCTAATGGTGTTGGCTAAACATTTAGGAGACGAAGAGGAATTGGAGTTAACTACCTTTCAACAATTATACGTTGAAATACTTGAAGAGAAAAAAGAAGAGATCATTGCAGAGTTTAAAGAAGCTGGACTTCATTGTTATCCAGTCGGGAATTATGTTAAAAGTTTACGAACGTGTAACTTTTGCAAAGGCTCTGAAGAAGAAGGAATGCCTGTTGCGATTGAATTGAACAATAGAATAGCAGGAACTCCAGTTCCTGTCACGTTAAGACCTGCTTATACAGGTTGTCCAGTTGGTTGTGGAGAGCCGCTCATGAATGATATTGGTGTTATGAAGACAAGGGATACTTATAGTCTGTATATCGGTGGAAAATCAAAAGGAAACGATGCTTCAGTCGGTCAATTATTCAAGGATAAGCTTTCTCCGGAAGAATTGTATTCAGTTGTTGAACAATTAATTGACTTATACGGCAGACAGGGAAAAAAGCGGGAACAATTTCACAAGTTTGTAAAACGGGTTGGAAACGAAGCTTTACTTGAGCATATCAAATGAAACCGTTGTTAATTTTCATTGGTACTGAAAGAAGTAAAGAGTTATAATAGGGGTAAGGGGTATGATTACTAGTCGGGAAGGGGGAGAAGAATGCAGGAAACAAACAAATCTACTGTTCAACCAAATAAGCAGCAGCTTCTAAACCGTTTAAAACGCATTGAAGGGCAAGTGAGGGGGGTTCATCAAATGGTTGAAAACGACCGTTACTGTGTGGATATTTTACACCAAATCAGTGCCATTCAATCAGCGATGAACAAGGTTTCTCTCGCTTTGCTGGAAGATCACACTCATCACTGTGTAGCAAATGCGATTAAAGGGCAAGACGGCGAAAATTCCATTAAGGAATTGATGGATGTCATGAAAACAATGACGAAATAAAGAGCTCTGATTTTTTTATTTAACAGTTGATATACCATGCGGGGGTATAGTAAATTTAAAGTAATAACTGATTAGGAGGTCGTCAAAATGAATGAAACATTGAAAGTTCAAGGGATGTCATGTAATCATTGCGTCAATTCTATTGAGGAAAGCGTTGGGAATCTTACAGGCGTTTCTGCCGTAAAGGTGAATCTTAGCAGTAGTGAAGTTTCTGTAGAATTTGACAGCGGGCAAACAACATTGGATCAAATTAAGGAAACGATTGAAGAGCAAGGGTATGACATCGCCTAATCTCGGGTATCATACTTTCGTAAATTGATTCTTCCGGTTATACCACTCGGGGGTAGAAGGCGGCGGGTAAGATCGTACCATCTGGTATGGTCTTTCTTTTTAATCTCAATATACCCCCACTATGTATTGGAGTGAAAATAAATGGCAACTCAAGAAAAAACGTTACAAATTAATGGAATGACTTGTGCAGCATGCGCCAACCGAATTGAAAAGGGGCTTTCCAAAATAGAGGGCGTTGAACGAGCAAATGTGAATTTTGCATTGGAACGTTCAACAATCGTCTATGACCCAGATAAAACAAATGTCAATGAGTTTAAGGAAAGGGTTGAAAAGCTCGGCTACAGTGTCATTCAAGAAAAAGCCTCTTTTGATATTTCGGGCATGACTTGCGCGGCTTGCGCGACAAAGATAGAAAAAAGAATCAGCAAGATGGATGGGGTAGCTAATGCTAACGTCAACTTTGCGCTAGAAACAATTGCAGTTGAATATGACAGTAAACAGGTTCAAACTTCTGACATGATTACTGCTGTTAAGAAATTGGGCTATGAATTGATTCCGAAGCAAGATGGGCAAAACAAGATGGATCATAAAGAACAAGAAATCAAGAGGCAGCAGAGGAAGTTCATTATTTCGCTGATTCTGACGGCTCCTTTATTATGGACGATGGTAGCTCATTTTGAATTTTTGTCATTTATTTATTTGCCTAACGTTCTAATGAATCCGTGGGTACAGCTTGCGCTTGCAACGCCGGTTCAATTTTATGTTGGTGCCCAATTTTATAGAGGTGCTTTCAATGCTTTACGAAATAAAAGTGCCAACATGGACGTCTTGGTTGCACTGGGTACGAGCGCAGCGTACTTCTACAGTCTCTATTTGTCAATCGAATGGATGAGTACAGGTAGTGTCGGGCATCCGGAACTCTATTTTGAAGCTTCAGCTGTCATTATCACTTTAATTGTACTAGGTAAGTTATTTGAAGTTCGTGCAAAAGGGAAAACGAGTCAGGCTATTCAAAAGCTACTTGGTTTGCAGGCTAAAACAGCCCGAGTTCTGAGAAATAACACCGAACAAGAAATCCCAATTGAAGAAGTGGTGGCAGGAGATATTATCCTAGTCAAACCGGGTGAAAAGATTCCGGTGGATGGGGAAATTATTGAAGGACGATCTGCAATCGATGAATCGATGATAACGGGCGAAAGTATACCGATTGATAAAGTTGCGGGCGACGTTGTAATTGGTGCAACGATTAATAAGAATGGTTCGTTGCAAATCAAAGCAACAAAAGTGGGAAAAGATACAGCTTTAGCACAAATTGTCAAAGTGGTTGAAGAGGCACAAGGGTCTAAGGCAGATATTCAGCGATTGGCTGACCGAATTTCTGGAGTTTTCGTGCCTATCGTTGTTGTCATTGCAATTGTCATTTTCTTTATTTGGTATTTTGCTGTGACACCGGGTGATTTCCGCTCAGCTCTTATCCCGACCATTTCGATTTTGGTCATTGCTTGCCCATGTGCACTTGGATTGGCAACACCGACTTCTATTATGGCAGGTTCGGGTAGGGCTGCTGAAATGGGCCTTCTCTTTAAAGGCGGAGAACATTTGGAGAACACGCAGTCAATTGACACAGTCGTATTAGATAAAACAGGAACAGTCACAAAAGGTGAACCTGCACTAACAGATATTCTGGTCGCCGATGGATTTGATGAAGAGGAAGTTCTTCAATTGATTGGAACTGCTGAAAATCAATCGGAGCATCCATTGGCACAAGCAATTGTTAAGGGAGTCAAGGAGAAAGGTTTGTCGTTATTGGAGGCGACTGACTTTGAAGCTTTACCGGGATTTGGTATTCGGGCCGAAGTAAATGGTAGAGAAGTGTTAGTTGGCACAAGAAAATTGATGAGAGAGCGTAACATTGCAACTTTGGATTCAGAAGCCTCAATGGAGGAGCTGGAAAGTGAAGGGAAAACAGCTATGCTTGTAGCTGTAGATACTAAACTTGCTGGTGTTGTTGCAGTAGCTGATACAGTAAAAGGAACTTCAAAAGAAGCGATTGCCAGAATGCAGGAACTAGGACTGGAAGTCATTATGCTAACTGGTGACAATCAACGTACTGCAGAGGCCATTGCGCGTCAAGTAAACCTGTCTAACGTAATTGCAGAAGTGCTGCCGGAACAGAAAAGTGCAGAGATTAAAAAGCTTCAAGAACAAGGCAAGAAGGTGGCGATGGTCGGTGACGGCATTAATGACGCGCCAGCGCTTGCCATGGCAAATGTAGGAATGGCAGTCGGGACCGGTACGGATATTGCGATAGAGGCCGCTGACATCACTTTAATGCGGGGAGATTTAAATAGTGTTGCAGATGCGATTATCATGAGCCGAAAAACAATGCGAAATATAAAAGAGAACTTATTTTTCGCTTTCATTTACAACACAATTGGAATTCCGATTGCAGCAATTGGCTTATTAGCTCCTTGGGTAGCGGGTGCAGCGATGGCCTTCAGTTCGGTTTCCGTGGTGTTGAATGCATTGCGTCTACAGAAAGTGAAAATAAGGAATTAAAAATGAAAGGCCTATACCAACTCTTAACTGGAGTTGTTATAGGTCTTTTTATATCTAAAAAAGAACCCATCTTGGTATATTAGGTTGCTTTGATTGTCGTCTAACACATTCTGCTTGCTTGTCTTAATATCGATTGTGTTCACGTTCTGTTCATAAAAGGATGCTACTATAAAGTGTAAAAGAATGAGAGGTCGGATGATGAACAAGCCAATTAAAGTTCTCGTCATCGAGGATGATTCATACATTTGTGATTTGATCAATTTATACGCAGAAAAAAGTGGTTATAAAGTTAGCGTTGCAAACGATGGGGCAACTGGGTTAGATATGTTTCATGAAAGTCCACCTGATCTGGTCATCCTGGATATTATGCTGCCTGAAATGGACGGTTGGGAAGTTTGCAAGGAAATAAGGAGATTTGATAGAACTCCTATTATCATGTTGACCGGGAAAGGTGAAAGCTACGATAAGCTAAAAGGTTTTGACCTAGGGACAGATGATTACCTGGTGAAACCATTTGATCCGAATGAATTAATGGCACGGATCAAAGCGGTTCTTCGGCGAGCCAAACCGACATTAGATACTAATCAGATTATCGAGCTTCCTTTGTTAGAGATTAATCTTCATCAATACAAGGTAATTTATGATGAAAAGGAAATTGGTCTGGCACCTAAAGAAATGGAGTTGCTGCATTTTCTCGCCATCCATCCCAATCAAGTATTCACTCGTCAGCAACTTTTGGAACAAATATGGAGCTTGGATTTTGAAGGGGATCCGAGAACGGTTGATGTGCATATCAAAAGGATTCGAGATAAATTAGGAAATGCCAACTCTAACTGGAGAGTGAAAACTATAAGAGGAGTCGGATATAAATTTGAGGTGTACAGCCATTGATTCGAATAAAAAGTATTTTTGTTAAGCTGTTTATCACATATATCGTCATATTAATTGTGTCACATTTTATTTTTGCTACTACTTCATATTTGCTATTTCAGAACAACCTTACTGAAATGCACCTTAATCTTGAGGGTATAAACCAATTGAAATACATGTTAATAACTTCTTCTATTATTTCTATAACGATTACAGGTTTATTTACCTATTACATCACTAAAAGAATTACCGCTCCACTTCGGGAAATGAATCGGGTTGCCCTTCAAATCGCTAGAGGAGATTTTAATCAAAGCGTTAAGATCAGGACACATGACGAACTGGGGGAACTGGGACAAACATTCAACCATATGACACATGAGTTGGCCAGCTTGGACAAGATGAGAAAGGATTTTGTCGCCAATGTTTCCCATGATCTACGCTCACCACTCACTTCAATTCATGGGTTTGCGACGGCATTTCTTGATGATAAAATCCCCAATGATAAAAAACGACATTATTTTAGCGTCATTAAAGAACAAACTGAACGAATGATAAAGCTTGTAAATGATATTCTGGATATGTCTCAAATCGAATCGGGACAATTAGAAATTCGTCCAGCACTTTTTAATTTGTCAGAGCTGGTACGCCAAGTCATGGCTCGCATGGAAGTTGAGTTTGTAAATAAAAATTTGAATGTAGAGTTAATATCTAGAGAAGAACAAGATATCTACGTATTTGCCGATGCTGATCGGATAGATCAAGTGATAGTTAATTTAATTCAAAATGCAGTACAATTTTCCACCTACAATAGTTCAATAAAAGTGTTTCTAAACAAGGGAGAACGAGCGGTGGTGTCGATTCGTGATTATGGACCGGGAATCAGTCAAGAAGAAATTCAAGCTATTTGGGAAAGATTTTATAAAGCTGATGCAGCTCGTACAAATAAGGCGGGCACAGGGCTAGGCTTATCCATTGTTAAGCACATATTAGATCTTCATCAAACCGATATTAAAGTGGAAAGTGAAGTAGGGACAGGAACAACCTTTACTTTTTCACTACCATTGACTTTGAACGAATCTACTAACAGGAAATAGGTAATTCTCTGTTCATCATCCGTTCATAATACATTGTTATACTAAATTGACATTAGGTTTGAATACTAAGGAGGAAATCTAGATGAAAGAATTATTATCAAAGATGTGCAACAGAGGAGGATACACATATGGCTGACCGTAAAACGACTTCAAATACACCTCGCTGGGTAAAAGTGTCTGGGATAATCGCAATCGTTCTAGTGTTACTAGTCATCCTTATTATGATCGTCAGTGGTGGTAAACACGGCCCTGGTCGCCACCTACCGTCTTCAACCGGCGTTGAGCAAAGTGTGGAACAGCCATGGTCATGAAACCCGCTCTCCGCAAGTTAGCACTCACTGTGCATATCGCTTCTTCGGTGGGCTGGCTCGGCGCGGTAGTTGGTTTCCTGATACTTGTTGTTGCGGCTCTCTCCAGTCAAGATACTAAGACAGTTCAAGCTGTATGGATAGCGATGGAGTTGATTGGTTGGTTCGCTATTGTCCCGTTGGCTCTTTTCTCTCTACTTACTGGGCTTGTTATGTCAATGGGAACCAAGTGGGGGTTAGTAAGGCATTACTGGGTCCTTTTCAAACTTCTGCTAACTATACTAGCGACTACCGTCTTGTTGCTGAATATGCAGACAGTGAGCTTCTTTGCTGAAGTTGCGATAGGGACGGGAAGTGCTGATCTTGGAGGGATGTGGGGTGAATTGCTCCATGCCGGGGGCGGCCTGCTAGTATTGCTCATCATCACAATATTATCGGTCTATAAGCCGCGAGGTATGACGCGGTATGGGCTGCGCAAGCAAGAACAACAGCGTAAGGTCACGACGATAGACTAAATAAGAGAACCCATGCCAACTTCTATAAGAGTTGGCATGGGTTTTCTTATTTCGTATTCCACAGACTATGCAAATTCTATGCATTAATTATGACGAATTTTAGACACACCTGTCGCATGCATATTTTTTTCATATGTTCTTGTTATGCTGAAAATAGAAATAATCATAGAGAGGGGAAAAAAGTGATGGGAATCAAGATAAAACTTGCCGCAGCGGCAATTAGTATATTGGTTATCAGCGGTTGTAGTAATAACGTTCAGCCTGAGAAGGAAATGGATCATTCAACAATGAATCATGAAATGGAGGAAATGGATCATTCCACTATGGGTGAAATGATGGAAGGGCATATGAGTCATGACGAGGTAGTTATGTTAAACGACTCAACAGGGGAAAATGAATTGAAAATCCCTACTATGCTTGAACAGGATGACGGTGAAGATGTCGTATACACGGTTCGGGCACAAAAAGGAAAGACCGAAATATTCAATGAGACTGAAACTGAAACGTATGGATACAACGGGTCGTTTTTAGGACCAATGCTCCGTTTTGAGAAAGGTGACAAAGTTAAAATTAGAACGATAAATGAGTTGGATGAAGCGACGACTTTTCACTGGCACGGCCTGGAAGTACCCGCTGACGTTGATGGAGGACCGCATGATGGACTTGAACCGGGAGAAGAAAAAGTAATTGAATTTGAAGTGACACAAGAAGCGTCAACATTATGGTTTCATCCACATCCCGAAGGAAAAACATCTGAACAGGTATACAATGGACTTGCCGGTTTGATTTATATTGAAGATGATAATTCGAAAAGCCTTGGGTTGCCAAGTATTTATGGTGAGAATGATATTCCTTTAATTTTTCAAGATCGGAAATTTGATGATAAGAAACAATTGAATTACAGTGCTGCAAAGAATGAAGATGGAACAATCGGCAATACACTATTAGTCAATGGGACCTTGAATCCCAAGTTGACTGTCAACAAAGAGAAAGTACGTCTCCGTTTACTAAATGGGTCTAATGCGCGGAACTTTACTTTTAAATTGAATACGGGTGATTCTTTTGTCCAAATCGCTACAGATGGCGGCTTCTTGAATGAACCGGTCACTTTAAAAGAAGTAACACTGACACCTTCTGAGAGGGCTGAAATTATTGTTGATTTTTCACAACTTGATACAGAAAAGGATTTGGCGTTAACGAATGAGGATGGATCTATTCTTTTACCATTTGAGGTTTTAGATAAAAGTAGAGCGATTAGTAAGATTCCAGGAGTAATGAATGATATATCATTAACAGAGGAAGAAATGGATCTGCCAGTCACAAAAAAGATGGAACTATTTGGGATGATGGATATGGTAACGATAAATGGAAAGAAGTACGATCCGGAGAGAATTGACTTCACACAACAGCAAGGGGTTAAGGAAGTCTGGGAAATTTACAATAAGCCGGACGATATGGGCGGTATGATTCATCCATTTCACATCCACGGAACGCAATTTAAAATAATTTCCAGGAATGGAGAAGCACCGCCTGAAAATGAGCGGGGATGGAAAGACAGTATTGCGATTCAACCAGATGAGACGGTAAAAATAGCTATACAATTTAATCATAAGGGTGTTTATATGTTCCATTGTCATATTCTCGAACATGAAGACAATGGTATGATGGGACAAGTAAAAGTCGAATAAAGATCAATCTATTTAATTGAGTTAGAAAGCAGTAACAGCCAGTGTGTAGTGGTTCACACTGGCTGTTTTGGAATTCTTCTAAGGAAAAAATTTCATTCTATCTAAAGGTAGGCCAAATAATGCTTCAAAAAATCAAGCCATATTCAAAGAATAAGAATAAGAAGAAAAAGAAAAAGTCCTTGCTCGCTGTTCTTTTATATTTTGCAATTGTATTATTTTTTATTTGGTTACTAATCGTTTCTATGCTTGCTTTATATATTCGGAAAGATGAAAACAAAGAAAATCCCGTGTCTGGAAGTGACTCCTCTTTTTCAAACTTTGAGATGGAAACGTTAGACAAACATTCAGGTATTCCGAATCCAGTTACAGAATTCAACATGTCAATTAATAGCACACCAGATGAAAAAATTATGAAGAATAAAGAGCAACAACCAGATAGAGATGAATTCAAACCGCTCATGAAAGATCTTTTGAAAGATGGTGAGCTTACATTTAAGAATCTTGATGCTATCTTTGCGAATATGAAATCTCCCGAAATGATTCCTAAAGATTCTATACACTCGACTTTCGGCAGAGATGTTATTTTTATTTATCACACACATAACAGGGAATCCTTCTTACCGTATTTAAAAGACAGAAATAAACCGGAAGGAGCGTATCACTCAAAAGCGAATATGACATTGGTTGGTGAAATGCTTGGCAAAGCATTGGAAAGAAGAGGAGTAGGAACGAAAATGGATTCAACTGATATTGTCCAAGAACTAAGTTTGCGAGGATTAGACTATAATAGTTCTTATCAGCTTTCAGGAGAAATAGTTAGGACAGCGCGGGGCGAAAATAAAGATTTAGATATTTTCTTAGACTTACATCGTGATTCATTGCGGAAAGATTCTACCACCATAAAAATAAATGGGGAAAACTATGCCCGGCTATTGTTCGTTGTGGGAACTGGACATGAAGATTACGCAAAGAATCTTTCTTTTGCTGAGGAAGTGCATAATGTTCTTTCAAAGCAGTATCCCAGTTTGTCAAAAGGAATATTGAAAAAGGACAAAAGCCAAGGCAATGGAGTTTATAACCAAGATCTTTCTCCAAATTCCATTATTGTTGAAATTGGAGGTGTCGATAATACAGTAGAGGAACTACAGCGAACTGTCGAAGCATTGGCGGATGAGTTAAGCGAATATTATTGGCACGGGAAAAGCAATTTAGATAAATGATTTAATGAATATAAGGACTTTTTAAGGAGATGCCCACTTCCCGTTTAAAATAATTCCTTAAGGGAAAAATTACACCGAATGAAAATCTCAGGAGGTGAGACCGTGAATACGAAATACGCAGAAACACTTAAGGCGATTCTAGAATGCCTAGAGGAATGTAATACTTGTTTTGATGCATGCTTGAAAGAAGAAGATGTTAAGATGATGGCTGAATGCATACGATTGGACCGTGAATGTGCCGATGTTTGTGCGTTCACTGCACAGGCTATAACTCGCAACAGCCCATTTACTAATCAGATTTTAGAACTTTGTGCAGAGGTCTGCGACCGTTGCGCGGAAGAGTGTGCTAAACATGACGAGGATCATTGCAAACGCTGTGCCGAATCTTGCAGAAAATGTGCCGAAGCATGCCGTCAAGCGGTGGCTTAAGCATACTGAAAAAACTTCATTGGAGGAGCTATCCCGAGAAACTAAAACAGTTTCTTGGAATAGCTTCTTTCATAAATATGTTAAATTAGAGGTGTATTCAAATGAAGAAGCATTTACTTCTTTTAGGTCTCGCGGTAGTCATTGGTTTAAGTGGATGTGGGAATAACACGACCAATGAGAAAAACACAGACGTCAATAATGAACCGAAACAGGAAGATATTGAAATGGAGATGCACCACCATTCCAGCTCAGGTGAAGTTCCGGCAAACTTAAAAGTAGCGGAAAATCCAACCTTTGAAGTAGGAAGTGAAGCAATTATTGAAACTGGTCATATGAAAGGAATGAAAGGTGCCGTAGCAACAATTGTAGGTGCTTATGATACTACTGCTTACGCTGTTTCATATACGCCGGTAACTGGTGGAGAAAGAGTGGAAAATCATAAATGGGTTATCCAAGAAGAGATTGAGGATGCTGATGGTAAAACTCTTGAACCAGGAGCTGAGGTCACCTTAGAGGCAGACCATATGAAAGGGATGAAAGGGGCATTAGCTGAAATTGATTCAGCTGAAAAAACTACTGTATACATGATCGATTTTACTCCGACTACCGGTGGTGAAGAAATGAATAATCATAAATGGGTTACGGAAAATGAACTCTCTCCAAAATAAAAAGATTTAGTAACTCTCATCCGAATTACGGTTTGGTGATGCTATTTATTTGGATAGCAGTCCACTTTGAAAAGAGCTAAACCAACCCTACGGTTTAGCTCTTTTTCATTTTTAGATATTAATAATTGGGTCTCGTTTATTGTAGAGAATTCGATACAACAATTACAGTTGCAGCTATAGGCAAAAAAACGCCATCCATAACGTAAGCAACCTGGCATGATTAGCAGCAAGTCAATTAATTTAAGACCTATGCAAATGAAACATTTTACAAAATAATGTTTAGCGTTTTTGCGCCTTTGACCGATAGTAAAGGGTGGTTTCTCCAAATCATCAGCCAAGAGGGGCAATGTCTGCGGTTTCCATAGCTGTATCAGTTTTGCCACGCGGATTACAATCCCCGCAGTCGCACTCCTCCTCGCAGTTTAATTAAATGAGAATAGCACATCGGGAATTGGAATAATCCAATTCTTTTTTGTTTTATCATTCAAACAGATGTTTGAATAATGTTGAAAATGGGTTATAATATATTCAAAGGAATATTTTAATGAGAGGGGAAGTTTCATAATTACATAAACTTCAGTTCTATTTGATGAATAATCCGATGAGACGCTGGTTAAAAAAATATTGAATTTAATACATTCAAGGAGTTTTTAGAAAAGAATAACTCTCTTTTGAGGGAAAGGTGTTAGATACTGGTTGTGGGTCAGGATACAGCACAAAGCTTATCCAGCAATTCTCTCCCGCTGAACTAATAGAGTATGATTTAATGTCATCGCAAATTTAAATAGCAAAACGGAAATATCCGGTATTGGATTTTTTTGTTAGGAATGTGTTACATCCACACTTTGATTCTGACAATTGTGGCGCTGTTTTTGTTTTTGGGATTTTGCATCATATCATCTAAAAACATTGGAGATGAAAAAATGATTGTAACGATGCTCACAGCAGCTGCTGTTTATTTAGCGACAGGGATTGACTACCTAATTATATTAATTCTTTTATTTTCGCAAATAAAAAAAGGACAGGCGAAGCATATTTGGATAGGACAATATATAGGTACCGCAATTATTATAGCAGTGAGTCTCTTAGTTGCTTTTGGAATTGCAAATTTCATTCCTCAGCAATGGGTTATAGGATTACTTGGACTTTTACCGCTTTATCTAGGTATTAAAGTTTGGATCAAGGGGGAAGAGGATGAAAATGAAAGTAATATTTTATCTCTATTTTCCTCCAAACGGTTTAATCAATTATATTTGACAGTTACTTTTATTGTTTTAGCTTCTAGTGCGGATGATTTTTCGATTTATGTACCGTACTTCACGACATTAAATACGATTGAAATTCTAGTTGCTATGATTGTTTTTTTAATTATGGTTGGTGTTTTATGCTATGTAAGTTATCGCTTAGCTTCCGTGAGTTACATATCCGAAAAAATAGAGAAATACGAACGCTGGATTGTACCAATTGTATTTATAGGGCTAGGGATTTACATCATGTATGAGAATGGTACATTCAATGCTATATTGTCATTTCTTTAAATGACTGAGGGATTAAAAATGTGTAAAATAGCGTCCTGAATAGTTTATACTCATTGTATTAACGGGTGTTAAATTTTCGAGGAAGTTCTATTTAAGTGTAGCCTTTATCACATTTGCCAATGGTGGAGACAATATTGGTTATGTTCCGTTCTTTTCTACTTTAAGTAACAACCAACTGATCATTACAGTTGGTTGTTACTTTATAAAGGGTGCAGTCTGGTGTTTAATCGGCTATCGTTTAGCACGGTCTAGATATGTTTCTGAAACACTTGAGAAATACGGTCGATGGGTTATTCCAATTGTGTTTATAGGATTATGAATATATATTATGTTAAAACAGAATACACTTTCTAGGATGTGGTCTTTCTTCGGATAATTAGATATTTATATTTCCAGTCATCTAAAGTGTTTATGATGATTTGATACTTTCTCGCTATGGATAAGGTGAAAAGCTTCTGAATGATTATCTAAAATTTCAAAAGGTGGTGTTACATATATGAAACTAAACAAAATTGAATTTATGTTAATGAATAACCCCGCAAGAAGACTTATGCAAAAGAGCCTTGAATTTAAAAAGTTTAAATACTTTCTAAATCGAAATGATATCAATCTAAAGGGAAAATCGATTTTAGATGCAGGTTGTGGATCAGGATATAGTACCTATCTTCTTGAGAAAGAATACTCTCCAAGTAAGCTATACGCTTTCGACTTAATGGAGAGTCAAATTGATTTGGCGAAGAAAAGAAAATTGAACGCTAATTTCTTCGTGGGAGACATTACAAAGATTGGTGTTCATGAGGAAGAATTTGATGCAGTTTTTGTATTTGGAGTTTTACATCATGTTCCAGCCTGGAAAGAGGCCATTAAGGAATTTTCTCGTGTATTAAAACCAGGTGGTGTCTTGCTTCTTGAAGACATGAATGGAGATGCATCTAAATTCTTTAAAAAGTACTTTGGCCTTGACCATCCTAACGAAGCATTTTTCGAGTGGAGTGAATTTACAAGTCATATAGAGGATAATGGGTTGCAAATTCTGTATCAAGAAAAAGTAATTTTTGAAGGCTTAAGAACGTTTTTATGTATAAAGCCAACGACCTTAAATAATATTTAGGGATTCATTAAAATCCGAACTTCAAATTATTGATTTAATAATCCTTTCATTTAAAACACTGATAAAAATTTACGTTTTTATAATGATAATATCAATTAATGCTAATCCATTAAACTAAATAATAGGACCTGCACTTATGATTGTGCAGGTCCAGGTGAATTAAATAAGCTCTAATTATTTTTTATTCAGCATATGAATAGCATATCCCATAACGCCTTCAGCAGCTTCCATGAGGGGTTCCGGTAAAGTTGGATGTGCATGAATCGTAAGGCTAAGATCTTCTGCTGTTGCTCCACACTCAATTGCAAGAACTGCTTCAGCGATGAGTGATGATACATCTGGTCCTACCATTTGTACACCTAACACCCGATTCGATTTCTTATCTGCTACAACTTTTACGAAGCCATCAGCGTCCGAAACAGCTAATGCTCTGCCGTTAGCTTGGAATGGGAAGCGACTGGAAATCGTTTCATACCCTTGTACTTTTGCCTCCATCTCTGTTAAACCTGTATAAGCTACTTCAGGATCACTAAAAATAACAAAAGGCATGGCCCGATAATCAATGACGCTTTTTTGCCCACTTATAACTTCAGCAGCTATCTTGCCTTCGTAACTCGCTTTGTGAGCAAGGAGGTCGCCACCAGCACAGTCACCAATCGCATATACATGTTCCACGTTTGTTTGACATTTTTCATTTATCTTAATAAAACCGCGTTGATCTAATTCGACCCCGATATTTTCTAATCCGATTTTACCTGTGTTCGGTTTTCTTCCAATGGAGACTAAGCAATAGTCACCCCTGATCAACTCTTCCTCTCCATTAACAAGAACCTTAATGTTTACTTCATCGCCTGTATTTTCTCCACCTTGGACTAAAGCATTCGTTATGAGTGTAATTCCCAGTTCCTTTAATTGACGTTTCACGACATTTGTAAGCATAGGGTCCGTACCTGAAAGAATTGTATCTGATCCCTCAAGGATAGTTACTTTAGCTCCGAATTTAGCATAAGCAGTTCCTAACTCTAAACCGATATAACCACCACCTACTACAACTAAATGTTTCGGTACTTCTTGAAGCGTTAATGCTTCAGTTGAAGAAATGATTCTTTTATTATCAAATGGCATACTTTTTAACTCGATAGGTAGAGACCCGATCGCAATAATTAGATCTTTGTAAGAATAGAATTGTTCTTCGTTTCCAATTTTGATCCTGGCAACATGGGGTTCAGTAAGAAACGCTTCTCCACTAATGACTACCACTCCATTGCCTTTCAGCAAAGTCCGAACGCCATTCGTTAGTTTCTCCACTATTCCGTCCTTCCACTTAACTACCTCTGGCATCTCTACTTCCACTTCACCAGAAACCTTGATCCCCATTGTATTAGCATGTTTGATGTGTTTCACTCGTTCGGAAGCGCTGATAAGAGCCTTTGAAGGAATACACCCACGGTTAAGGCAAACCCCTCCTAATTCTGCTTTATCCACCAACACCACCTTTTTCCCCAATTGAGCGGCACGTATGGCAGCTACATATCCCCCTGATCCTGCGCCAATAATTAACAAATCAACATTTTTTATTCCTTTAGAAGTCATTTTAGTTTCCTCCTTGGATATTAAGAATGAAAAAATCATTATTGCCTTAGAGTGACAGCGTCTATGTTCCTATGTACATCTATTTGGAATATAAACTGATATTTAACATATACCCAATCTTTCCATTTTTAATTAGGCACGATATTTAGAAGCTATACCTTTAATAAGTATTTTTAAAAGGGCTTTCCAATCGTCTGGAAAGCCCTGAGCACTTTATTCTTTCACCCTCATTAGTCGCAAACTATTTAGGGCAACTATAAGGGTTGCTCCCATATCAGAAAGAATTGCAATCCAGAGCGTTAACCAACCTGGAATAACTAATAATAGGGCAATAAATTTGATAGCAATTGCAAAGGTAATGTTAGCTTTAATGGTATTCAGAGCCTTCCGGCTGAGTTTTACAGTGAATGGAAGTTTTCTTAAGTCGTCTCCCATAAGGGCAACGTCTGCCGTTTCAAGAGCAGTATCCGTCCCAGCTCCACCCATTGCGATTCCAACTGTAGAAGCCGCTAACGCAGGTGCATCATTGACACCATCACCAACCATGGCTACGTTTCCGTACTCGGCCCTTAATTGTTTTATATACTCTAATTTGTCTTGAGGCATTAGATCAGCTCGGATATCAGATACCCCGACATGACTACCTATTGCATTTGCAGTTCCTTTGTTATCACCTGTAAGCATAATTGTCTTTTTGATACCGAGTTGATGTAATTTTTCAATAATTTCCTTGCTTGATTCACGGACTTCATCAGCTACCGCAATAACTCCAAGTACTTCCTTTTCGGTTCCAATGACCATGGCTGTTTTTCCTTGATTTTGAAGTGCAGTGACATTTTGTTCTAAATCTTGTTCGAAATCAACAGTTAATAATTCGTTAAAGAGTTTCGGGCTACCGATGTAATAAGTTATCCCGTTTACATTACCTTTGATACCCTTACCTGTAATAGAAGTGAAATCCTCTACCAGAACATCAGAATATGAAATGTTTTCTTCCTCTGCTTTTTTCATAATAGCTGAAGCAAGGGGATGCTGGGAACGATACTCTAAAGCAGTGATGATCGCCAATAATTCTTTTTCATTCATTTGATTACTCAATACAGCATAATCAGTTACAACTGGAATACCTTTTGTTAATGTCCCTGTTTTATCAAATGCTATTGCCTTTAAGGCACCCATTTCTTCTAAATAGACTCCACCTTTGATAAGGACGCCTTTTTTCGCTGCATTCCCGATCGCTGAAACAATAGAAATCGGAGTCGATATGACCAACGCACATGGACAACCAACAACAAGAACGGCTAATCCTTGATAGACCCATGTTTCCCAACTACCACCTAAGAGTAGAGGAGGGAGTAAGGCAACTAATGCTGCAATGATCATAATGATCGGTGTGTAATATTTCGCGAATTTATCAACAAATGCTTGTGAAGGAGCTCTTTCTCCCTGTGCTTCCTCAACAAGATGTATAATTTTGGAAATAGTTGTATCTTCTACGAGTTTCGTTATTTTTACTTCAAGTAATCCTTCTTCATTCAAAGTACCTGCAAATACTTCATCGTCAACTGTTTTCTCAACGGGGACTGATTCACCTGTGATAGCTGCTTGGTTGACGGCAGAGTAACCTTTTATGACTAGACCATCCATCGCAATCTTTTGACCAGGTTTTACAATCATGATATCCCCAACAGCAATATCATCGACATGAATCATCATTTCTTGCCCATTTCGCCTAACAAGAGCTTCTTTAGGAGCGATATCCATTAATGAACGAATAGATTGTCTTGCTCTATCCATGGAGAATCGCTCAAGTGCTTCACTAATTGCAAAGAGAATAACAACAATGGCAACTTCTGCCCATTCTCCAATAATGGCACCACCTATAACAGCCACTGTCATAAGGGTTTTCATGTCAAAATCAAATCGTAGTAAGTTTTGTAAACCGACTTTAAAAAGTGATAACCCTCCGATAAACATGGATACTAAAAACAATAAGGTAGTAACAATGTTTTCTTCTCCATTGACAAACGAGGAAAGGTAACCGAAGACAATTAGTAAAGAAGCAAAAAGTAGCGTACTATGTTTTTTGTAAAACGGTAACTTTTCTTCGTTTTTACCTTCTTTTACTTCTTGTGAAGCATTGCGAGCAGATTTTTCAGGGGTCACTTTAAGGCTTTCGAAAGCACCAGCTTTTTCTAGTTCCTCTATTGTTGCATCTCCGTAAACGGATATCTTAGATGCACCAAAATTTACTTTTGCATCTTGAACCCCCGGAATTTGCTTAACGTTTTTCTCAAATTTACCCGCACAGTTCGCGCATGAAAATCCCTCGACGCGATATACATTTTTGTCCTCTATAACCACTTTTGGAGTTTGCCGTTTAGGTTTTTCAGGAGCCACTTTAAGATTCTCAAATGCACCAGCTTTTTCTAGTTCTTCAATCGTTGCATCACCATAAACCGATATCTTAGATGCACCAAAATTTACTTTTGCCTCCTGAACTCCCGGGAGTTTTTTAACATTTTTTTCAAACTTCCCTGCACAATTTGCACAGGTAAACCCCTGAACACGGTAAACATTTTTTTCGGTTTCTAATTCTTTTGCTTCAGTCAATTTTAATAACCTCCTTTTGGTGTGCAATTGCTATCTTTATTAGATACTTAATTGTTCATGATCTAAGAATTTATTTGTTCCAACCCTCTTTTGAATGTGCTAGCGCAATATTCACTAATTGATGGACATGTTCGTCAACCAACGAATAGAAGACAAGCTTGCCTTTTTTCTCGGAAGCTGTTATTCCCATATCGCGCAAGTAGCGCAAATGGTGGGAGGCGTTTGCAGTAGATGTATTTAAGACATTAGCAACATCACATACACACATTTCCTCTTCCAGGGTTAGTGCATAAGCCACTTTCAATCGATTTGCATCCGCAAGAGCTTTAAAGAGTAGTTCTACCCCGCTGATTTCGTCAATTCTCTCGCTAACACGATTGACAACAGCTTCGTCATAACAATATGTTTCACAAGTTTCAGCTGTAGCAGATCCAGTAGTCTCTTTGATTTTTTCCAAGATCCCTTCACCTCATTCAAATATTCATTTGATTATCTATAGCATATTCAACCGTTGAAATTTTGTCAATTATAATGTTCAAATGGCTGTTTTAATGATTGGCTTTTCTGATACAATTATTTTGGATTCTAGGTGATCTTATCGCTATTGGGAGGAAGGGAAGTAATGAAGAGGATTATTAGTGCGACACTGATTTTATTATTTGCATTTTCAAGCAGTGCCTATGCACATACAGGTTTAACTAGTTCGTCACCTGCCGAAGGTGACGAGATAGCTGAAAACGTTTATGAAATTGTATTGGAATTTAATACGAAAATTGAATCGACGAGCACTGTGAAAGTCTTTAATGAGAACAACGAGGAATTTGTCGGAAATACGATGGTGAATGAAAATGTCATGACAAGTGGTTTCAATGAACCTCTAGATAATGGTACATATACAGTCGAATGGAAGATTATTGGTGCAGATGGCCATCCGATTCAGGGAACTTATTCATTCATGGTCAATCAAGAAGAATTAGATGATCCCGCACCATCTGAAGAAACACCTGAATTATCCGCGGAAGAAGTAGAAGAAGAGCCAGTAGAGCAGCCAGTTGAAGTTACATCCAAAATTGCATCAAATGACGTACTTGTTGTAATCCTCGTAATATTATTTACTATAGCTGGTGGTTTTTTTGGCTGGGTTATTGGAAGAAGGCAAACTAAATGATTTGGATTTATCTTTCTGAAAGTTTATTGTATCTCTGTTTTTCTTTATTGATGGGAGCTTTTCTCATTCAATTCATTCCGGAACGGTTGAAACCTGAAATATATATCCCTAAGCGCTTACTACAGCTGGCGATATTAGGTGTTGTGTTCTTTTCAGCTGTACCAGTCATTCGGATTATCCTATTTCTTTATGAAGACATCGGTCTAATTATGACGATGCAAAACGTCCTAGGGGGTTTTGAAGTAGGGAAGGCTTGGAATCTAACGGTCATACTTGCAGTTTTCTTTTACCTTTTTGTTTCATTGTTCCCGGTATTGAAAAGCAAAGTGCTTTCCGGTATTTCTATCGCTTTCACTCTTGTCCTGCTCTTAGCATTGGGCTGGGCTAGTCACGCAGCTTCGCTAACCGAATGGAGTGGGTTCGTTTTCCATTCATTGCACTTTTCAGCCGTAACATTGTGGGTTGGAATTCTGCTAATTGTAGGTTGGTGTTCAAAAAACCAAGAGAATTGGCTTTCTTACTTAAAGTGGTTCACCCCTTTGGCAATCGTTTGTTTTCTTACAATTGCAGGAACTGGCTATTTCCTTATGACATTGGTGATAGATGGGAATGAGTATGGGGACGCCTGGATGGTACCATATGGACAAGCCTTATTAGTAAAGCATCTAACGATTATCCCGGTTTTGTTTTTTGCTTTTATAAATGGATTTTGGATCAGACGCAAATTGAAACGACAAGAGCAAATCAACCCAATAGCTTGGTTGAAGTTCGAAAGCATTCTTCTTTTCTTTACGTTTGTTTCGACCGGCGTTCTGGGTCAGCAGGAACCTCCGCATAGTATTGAGATTACACTCGCAGGCAATGGACCCTCGGCTATCTTCAATTATTTCTATTCGGGAGTCATTGATCCATCTATGAGTTTGCAATTCGGGTTGAATACAATTAATATATTGTTTTTCGTTGTTGCGATCATTTTCATGTGGCTTATCATGTATAGTTTTAGGAAAAAGACATCGGCAGTCGTTCCTTTTTTCATGGGAATGTTCTCTGTCATTTCTATATACTTCGGGTTAATGGCAAGCATTCAATAATACATAACAGAGAAGAGGTATTTGATGAAAAAGAATAAGAGTTCAAATATGAAATTTGCAGTTATTATGACTCTTTTGGTAGTAGTATTATTGGCAGCGATCGTTGTTTTAAGCAACAAACAGGAAACATCGAAAACTGAAATACAACATATTGATATTACAGGCCAGCCCTCGTTCGGAGAGGAAGATGCTCCTGTGACAGTAGTTGAATTCGGTGATTTTAAATGCCCGTCATGTAAAGCTTGGGGTGAAAGGGTTTATCCGGCGTTAGTAAAAGATTATATCGAAACAGGTAAAGTGAAATTTTCTTTTATCAACGTATTATTCCACGGTGAAGAATCGACTTTAGCCTCGATTGCCGCCGAATCAGTTTTCGAGCGGAATCCGGGAGTGTATTGGGATTTCCATCAGGCGTTATTTGATGCCCAGCCTGTTGAAAATCATGATGCCTCATGGGTAACACCTGAAAGAATTCTTGAAATCGCAAGTGGGTTTCCTGAGATTGATCAAACCCTTTTAAAAGAAGACATGGAACAGCAAGCGACGATGGAAAACGTTAAAATCGATGAAGAATTAGTGCGAGAAGCTGGTGTTTCGATGACCCCGACCATTGTCATAAACGGGAAAGTGATGGAGAATCCTTTTGATTATGAAGCCATTAAGGCAACAATAGAACAAGAAATAAAGGATGCAAACTGATGGAGAGTACAGGAATTAAATCCAAGCAGCAAGGATTTCTATTATATATTGCGTGGGTTGTCTCATTAGTTGCTATGTTCGGAAGCCTGTACTTCAGTGAAATTAAAGGATATATTCCATGTGAGTTATGTTGGTATCAGCGTATTCTTATGTACCCGCTAACTTTGATATTGGGGATTGGAACATTCCAGAATGACATTTCAGTTAAAAAGTTCGTGCTTCCGTTATCACTAATCGGGGGAAGCATATCGCTTATGCATTATTTGGAGCAGAAGGTACCTGGCTTTGGAGGGATCAAGCCTTGTGTGAGTGGTGTGCCTTGTAGCGCTCAATATATTAATTGGTTTGGATTTGTTACGATACCGTTTTTGGCGTTAGTGGCATTTGTAATTATTGCCAGCTGTATGATATTCATTAAATCAAAGAAGTCCATTAAGTAAAGAGTGTTAGAGAAGCCAAAGAAATCAACTCAGCATAGTTGTCATTCTTTTGGCTTCTTTGTGTTTTAAACATACTTTTAAGGGGGAGAGGACTATGCGGTACGAGACCATTGTTATCGGGGCAGGTCAAGCTGGACTGGCGATGGGATATTATTTAAAACAAAGTGGTGGAAGCTTCTTACTAATAGATAAAGGTCAACAGGTAGGGCAAGTGTGGAAAGACAGATATGACTCCTTAAAATTGTTTACACCTAGAATGTATAGTTCATTACCTGGTCTTCTCCTAGAAGGAGAACAACATGGGTTTCCTACAAAAGATGAAATTGCAAATTACTTAAAGCGCTATGCAGAAAAGTTTGCTTTACCAGTAGCACTGAATAGCGAGGTTCTGTCCGTAACAAAACATGGAGAGAGTTTTTGTGTTGAAACAACAATAGGCATGTTCTATACGTCAAATATTGTCGTTGCCACAGGGCCATTTCAAACGAAACGAATTCCCGCATTTTCGGGTTCTCTTAGTGAAAATATATTACAGATACATTCATCTGAATATAGGAACCCTAATCAGCTTAAGAAAGGAAAAGTGCTTGTTGTCGGGGGAGGTAATAGTGGTGCTCAAATAGCGGTTGAGTTGTCGGAGGAGAGAGAAACTTATTTAGCCATAAGTAAAAAGCCAAATTACTTCCCATTAACGGTTGGAGAAAAGAGTGTGTTTTGGTGGTTTGATAAATTGGGAATACTAAAAGTGAGAAACACATCAATCATCGGGGAATTAATGCAAAAAAAGGGTGACCCAATCTTTGGAAGTGAATTAAAAAATGCCATTAAAAACTTTGGAGTTACGTTACTGGGAAAAGTCGTAAATTGTAAGGACGATCAAATTATATTTGAGGATGCAACTATACTTGAGGTGAATAATATTATTTGGGCAACTGGATTCAAACAAGAGTATGAATGGTTAAAAGTAGATGGTGTTTTTGAGAAGCGGAAAAAGATTATTCACAACAGGGGGATTAGCCCGGTAAAAGGTCTTTTCTTTTTGGGTTTACCGTGGCAATCACGAAGGGGATCTTCTTTGCTTCAGGGAGTAGGTTACGATGCCAAGTACATCATTGAACATATGAAACGATAACTACATAAAGGGGATACACTGCATGGGGAATCATCAACATAATCACTTTGCGGAACAACGGGAAGGTAACAGACGTGGTCTCATCATTGCCTTGTCCATTACAACGCTCATAATGCTTTTGGAGTTTTTCGGTGGGCTTTTTACAAATAGTTTAGCCCTACTGTCAGATAGTGGTCATATGCTCTCTGATGCAAGTTCGATGGCTTTAAGTCTTGTGGCTATTTGGTTTGCAAGTAGGCCACCTTCGCCGAATAAGACATATGGGTATTATCGATTTGAAATTCTAGCAGCTTTATTCAATGGTGTGACATTATTTGTAGTTGCAGGATTTATTGTAAAAGAAGCTATTCAACGTTTTAACGATCCACCGACTGTGGCAAGTGGAACTATGATGATCATCGCATTCATCGGGTTAGTTGCTAATGTTCTTAGTGCAGTGACTCTTTTAAAGAAAGCAGATGTAAAAGGGAATATTAATTTAAAGAGTGCGTATATACACATAATAGGTGATGCTTTGGGTTCAGTTGGTGCAATATTGGCAGGTCTATTGATGCTTCTGTTTGACTGGTATATTGCAGATCCGATCATCTCTGTAATAGTCGCTTTATTGATATTGAAAAGTGCATGGGGAGTCCTTAAACAGAGTATTCATATCCTAATGGAAGGCTCACCTTTAATGATTAATAAGGAAGAGGTTTTAGCTGATTTAGAAGGTATTGAAGGTGTAATAAATGTACATGACCTTCATATTTGGACGATTACTTCGGGGCTGGATTCACTGAGTTGTCATATTCTCATTGAAGAAGAAACAAATGAACAAGAAGTTCTTCAACAGTCAATTAATCTGATACGTGATATTTATAAAGTTGAACATACTACAATTCAAATTGAAAAATCGAATCTACAGCATCAAGAACTGAGTATATAATCATAATAAAGTAAAACTAAGTTGAATTTATGGGGACAAGTAATAAGCATAATTTTAAGTCCACGGCCATATAAACATATAGACAAAAATAATTAAAGGATGGTTAATTGACTCATGTATGGCTTATCGGCTTTTTATCAACTTTTGTTGGAATTGGCGCAGGAGGAATTCTTGCAAGTTTAATAAATGGTTTTAAAAGAAGCGTTGGTACTATCTATGCTATCTGTACTGGGCTTATCTTAGGGTTAATAAGTTTCGAAATTGTGCCGGAAGCCATACAACTAGGGAATTGGACAATTTTTTTTTTAGGTTTCTTAGCTGGAGTTATCTTATTTGAGTTAATTCATATAGGGATTCGTAGGAACCCTAATTTAATTCAATCACGTAAACGTCATAATATAAGAATGGGGCTATTTTTAGCTCTAATCATTTCAATTCACAATTTTCCTGTAGGAGTAGTTCTCGGAACTAGTGAACATTCCAAATTTAGTTTAGCTTTATTACAGGCATTAATATTACATAATATCCCTGAAGGCATGATACTTTTTACTCCAATCTTTATTGCCGGCATTAGAATTTATCTGTTGTTTCTTCTTTCTGTTTTCATTGCAGCACCTGTTGCATTAGGCGCTTTGATCGGTGAAATGATCGGTATGCAAAATAATCTTTTATGGTCATTCTTAATTAGTTTGACAATCGGAACTATTTATATGGTTACGATTAAAGAAATCTTGCCGGAATCAATCCGGCAATCGTCCAATATGTATAGTTTTTTCATTTCACTAATTGCTTTTAGCCTGATGGGTGTATACCTAATTTATCTATAAAGGGTTCTATAGTTAAGAGAAAGTAACAAATGCAGAGGCTAGACAAGAAATGACAGTAAAACCTTCTATACGATAAGAAAAGCCGAGGAGTTGTCGGTTATTATTTTTTTACATCCAAATCGTTCAGTCACGCAAAAGTAATTAAATAAGCTCACACATAAGTTCAATAAATGTCTGCTTACTTCATTGGACAGAGCTAAAGCTAGAGGTGGATCAACGAGCGGATTATGTGCTGCTCCACGGAGAATTAGTGCACGCCGAGCTTTAGTCTCAAGATTAAACCACTTTTCAACGAATCGAGAGATAACAGGAATGATAATCATTCATGCAGGAAATCCTAACTTTCGTTGCCCAGAATCTCAAAAAGCTCGCCACCTGGACATGGAAACCGCCAGTTATGGCGTGACAGGAACTAATATAGCAAGATAATACGACCGTATTTTCAAAAAGTACCTTCATAATTAACAAAAGGGTTGGGAATCAAATCGATTTCCAACCCTTTTGTCTACGGTCTGAGACCGCTCACTTTATCGTAAGCTGTTATTTAATTTAAATCGATTATTATTGTTCATGTTTCCAACTTGTAGATTGTCCTGTAGAAGGGCAACTAGGAAATTTTTGTCCTGCTGTTAATTCAACATGATGGCCATTTTCGTCAATATAGTGACCTGTTTCCATAACTGTTTCACCAGTTTTATGAGAGTGTTGATGTTCTGTCATTAGTTTTCTCCTCCTATTAATCTGATAATGAAATTTCAACAAAATGAAATATCATCAATAGTTAAATTACCCTAGGATCAGGCCATTTAAACAATTATTAATGATGCCATGAGGTAGGATAGCCTTTTGGTGGATAAGGATTAATTCTGTAACTATCACGAATTCATTTTTGTCCATTTGGTCGGTGAATTACAACTTCAGTGCCATAAAACAGCAACAGCCATTGTGTAAAGTGGCAGTTTTTTTGTAAAAGTTTTTTCTTAAGTAATCTTTTTCGTTATGGAGTCCTTATTCTACTTAATTCAACAAATATTATCTCTTTTCCCTTACCAAATAAGATACATAAATGATATATAACTGTAATAAAAAGCGTGATATACCGTGATATAATGAGCTCGCTGTCGAAAAATACACCTCTATGGAAATCGCAAAGTGACAAATAGAAACTATAATTGAAGAGACATCATAGGTAGATGCTTTGATCCAGATAGGTGTAATTATTGTTTAAGATTGTTTTATGTCTGTAACTATAATACATAGATTAATAGATTTGGAAGGGGAACGAATGTTGAGAAAGTCGAAATGGATGCTAATGTCAATAGCTACGGTTACCTTATTTTCATTTTCAGGAACTGCTACTCTTGCTAATATGAATGAACTAAAATCAGAACAGAAGAAGTTGGAACAGAAAAAAGATAGTTTAGATTCTCAAATGAATAAGAAGAAAGTTGAAATATCACAAAATAAATCTGATATTGATAAATTGATGGGGAAGATTCAAGAACTAGGGAGACAGATTGCTGATACAAACGGCAAAATCGATGGTGTTAATGCAGAAATCACTCAAACAACAAAAGAAATCGAGGAATTGAAGGTTTCCATTGCCGAGCTAGAGAAGAAGATTGCAGAGCGTGATGAAATATTGCGAGAGCGAATCCGTGCTTTACAAGCTAGCGGCGGTTCTGTTAAATATCTCGATGTACTATTAGGTGCTAATAGTTTTACAGATTTCATTGACCGTTTTTCTACAGTTAATACATTGATGGATGCAGATCGCAAAATCATGGAAGAACAAGCTGCTGACAAAAAAGCTCTTGAAGAACAAAAGAATATGGTTGAGGACAAGTTAGCTCAACAAGAAGCGAATAAAAAGAAATTAGTTGACTTAAAAGCAAATCTTGATTCTCAAAAAGTTCAACAGAATAAATTGATTGACCAGCTCGAGGCTGAACAAGAGAAATTGCAAAAAGAACACGCATCATTGGAAGAAGAATTCCATGAAGCGGTTGAGTTGAGTAAAGAAGTTGAAGCTGAAATTGTTTCGGAACAGAAACGTCTCGCAGAAATTGCACGTAAAGAGGAAGAAGAGCGGAAGAGGAGAGCAGCAGAAGCTGTTAAGAAAAAATCTACCCGTTCTAATACTAATACCTCAGGTTCGTCATCCGCACCTGCAATTTCAAGTGGTTATTGGACAAAACCTTCCACTGGACTCTTTACATCTCCGTACGGGAATAGGTTCCATCCGATCCATAAAGAGTGGAGAATGCATAAAGGTGTTGATCTTGCCAATGTTGTTGGAACACCTATTTACGCTGCAGGTGCTGGAGTTGTCTCCCATGCAGGTTGGCTTGGGGGATTTGGAAATGCCATCATCATCACTCACTCTGTTGATGGACAAATCCTCACAACTGTTTACGCTCATCTATCCAGTGTAGGTGTTTCCCAAGGACAAAGTGTTGAAAAGGGACAAAAAATCGGAGGAATGGGATCAACTGGGGATTCCACTGGTTCTCACCTTCACTTTCAGCTCCACGACGGGTATTATGCATCCTCGAATACAATCAATCCTTTACGTTATGTACCGTTTTGATTAATAATGGGCTCTGCATCTGTCTTGGATGCAGAGCTTTTTTATTTTTCCCGAATAAAGGGTGCTTTTCAGACAAGGTAATTGTCCCTTTTTGTATACTACTAATGTAAACCGAAAATGTAGATTGATAAGTGGCTAATGGGTTTAGAGTTTAACAACAAATTTGCGAAGGGTAGCCGATTTTGATACGCTAGAAACATATTCCTTATATATTTTAGTCACTGTTTTCTTGGTGAAAGCCGTTACACTTTTTGCTTTTGCGGAAAGAGAATCGGCATAAATTTATTAGCCTTCATACCTTCTACTAATAAGAGGAAATTTAGGCAAACGGTTTCGTAAAAAATGTGCTGTTAGGCAGAATTACCACATATTAATTACGCAATTTGCGTGATATATATTAAAAGTCGATTGAGTCCTTTAGGATGCAATCGACTTTTTTGTTTTACTAACTATTCGGATGAAAGGGGATGGTCAGTCGGCTGGCTGGATTATGAAATGTAAACTAGGGTTAATTCAAAACGCATCTTATTTAGCTGAATGCTAAGTGGATGCTTTTTTTGTTTTTAAAAAACTATAAAAGAAGGAAGGTGGATTAGCATGTCAATCAATCTTGAGAACATTACAGCAGTTCAAAATGAAAACCAAGAGGGAGTACTCGGGCATCTCATGTGGTTCAGTGTAGGGAAACAATTGATTAAAACGGCTGACCTAAAAGAACGCCTGATTCAGTCAGGTTTGGAGGAAGAGTGGATGCCAAACGCCATTCGATCAGCTGACGCATTTAGACGCGCAACAAAAGAGATTGAAACAAGAAAAGCTACATCACAGACGGGAGTATTTGAAAATTATCTGATCCGGGAGGTATTTTCGGACAAGGATTGTGTGCAACGGAATATTGTTGTTGAATCCGTGAATCAGGCGGGAAAGAGGCTTGATTACAACAGCAAAGCCGGTGTGATTACTTTAGACAAGAAGAATGAGTCAATCACATTCATATCGGAGAATGAGACAGCTAAAGAGCTATGCCTCGAAGCAGAGCAGAAATTCAATATCTATAAGGATAATTATTCAGCCCAGCAATTGAGGGTTATGGTCAATAAAATTCTGCAGTCTCTTGCGCCTACACCTGTTCGTCCAAATGGAGGAATATACTTCGTTCCAGATTCGCATACCGAAGGATTGGCGAAGTTGGTTAAATTCACATCATCCCTCGAAAATAGCGAAGGGTTTAAGATTCCAGTCGTCAATACATTCGACAATCGGAATATGGTCAATGCGAAATTGAATGAGCACTTGGAATCCATTTTAAACGACTGTAAAACAAGCGGTAGTCTGAGAAAAGGCCAAGTGAAAGAAATAATTGAAAATGCGGACTCTGTGATCACGAACTATAAAAATTATAAAGGAATCGTTCAAGACGAGTCAGTGCAGCTTGAACAAAAAATCATGAAGATCCGTTCCGAAATTACTCGGATGGTAACGGATTTATCCTGAAAAGGGGGAGAATTAAAATGCCTGAATTCTTTCAGACGATGATGGGTAGGAAATTTTATGAAAGGGATGTAGTCGATATAATTGAACAATTGAAGAAAATAGTGAATGAAATGGAGCGTGCGAACGAACTTAAAGAACGAGATCTACGAATAAGAGAACAGGAGTTACAATTTTTCTTGACCGAAAAAAGATGATAAATGCTGAGGTTAAAAACGAGGAGGCAAGAATTGGACTTTCAATTCAGCTTCCTTTTTTTCTTTTAAATACGAAGGGATGGATTGATAATGAACAACTTTTCAAAGCTAGAGGAAATCAAAAATGCGTTGAATGCAAAATTCTTCGAAAGGGAAGATGAAGTAGAGGCTATCTTAATCGCCATATTGTCAAGGCAGCACATGTTGATGATTGGTCCGGCGGGTACTGCAAAATCGGCTCTATCGGTGGAGCTGGCGAAAATTGTGCAAGGCACTGAATACTTCCAGTGGCTGCTGACAAGATTCAGTACACCTGAAGAGGTATTTGGTCCTTTATCGCTTAAGGACCTTGAACAGGGCGTGTACAAGCGTAATACAACATCCAAAATGCCCGAGGCAAATCTCGTTTTCCTGGATGAGATCTTCAAAGCGAACAGTGCTATCCTGAACAGTCTTTTGACTCTGATTAATGAAAGACTCTTCTATAATAACGGATCGCCCGTCAAGGTTCCGTTGATGTCCGTCATTGGTGCCTCGAATGAGTATCCAGAAGAGGGGGAGGGACTTGAAGCCTTGTTCGACAGATTCCTGCTCCGGTTTGAAATTGACTATATTGCGGATGAATCGAATTTTATTTCCATGATGAAAGGAGATGGACAACATCAGCAAATGCCGTCCATGACGATGGAAGAATTGGTGCAACTACAGTTCTTCACGGACATGGTAGCCATTCCTGATGAAGTTTACGAGACCCTGTCCAAAATCCGCATGGAATTAAGGGATGAAGGGATTCGTCCCTCGGATAGGCGTTTCAAGCAATCGTTGAGTGTCCTACAAGCGAAGGCATTGATCAATCAACGGCAATTTGTAAAGGTTGATGATATTGTCATTCTTGAAAATGCCCTTTGGGAAACGGTAGATCAGAAAGATACAGCATCCCTGATTGTCCGAAGTCATGCTCAAGACGTCGTGACTAGGGCAATTGAAACCATTCAAAACGAAGCGCAAGAAGTGTTCAATTCCATGTTGAAAGACAATTCAACTGATGCTGGAATGGAAGCCACTCAGAAACTGAAAGCTTTGGTAGCTGATTTGAATAAACTCTCAAAACATAATCAGAGCCGGGAAACTGACATTGAGCCCATGCTGAATCAATTAAAATCCATGCAACAGGAAATATTGGACAGCATTTTGGAACCAATAGACTTTTAAGCCACTTATTAATAGAAGAGATAATATGCCGTATAAAAAAATGAAGGAAGTAAATTAGATGTCGAGGGTATTCCTTCGGCATCTTTTAAATATCAGAAGGGTAGTGTTTAATGTGACGGGAATGACAATAAGTATAGAAAGCCGCTCGGTATTAAATACTGACGCATTTGACAAAAGACGTTTCAATGAGATTTATAGTATGTCCCAAGGAATCCAGAAGGTTAGGGATGAAGGGGAGTTGCCAACATTCGAACCTCTATTGGCTGACATATGGGCCTCCTTATATAAGATGAAACCGGAAATCACGAAAGAGGAGGTTTCTGGCGATCTCAAAGTCAATAAATCGTTGATGGAGAGAATCATGATGGATGATTCATTCGAAAACTATCGTAACTTCACCCGATTGGATGATTTATCTTCAGCCATTGGCACCATGAAATTTGGAGAGAAGACGAATCAATGGTTGGCTGACCAAAAGATGCAAGATAGTGAACTTCGAAAAAAGTTGCAGGAAATTCAAGCGATGCAAAGGCAACTTGAAAAACAGGAACAGCAGGAAGGGCACGGAAATGTAAATGAGCAGCTGCAATCCGATCTTTCACAGGCAATGGATGGATTAGACGGTCATATACAGCAAACACTCCAAAATAGTAGTCATAGCTTTTCAGAGCAAATGTCTCAAGCTGTACAAGAAACGAGACAAGTGAAAGCCAACCTGAAGTCTTTGATGGGTGGTGTTGTTTCCGGGAGCGGTGAAGCTGAACTGAAGAAGGTGCCCCTTCGTGACCAAATATCATTGGCTGAGAAAATTGCGTCTGATAAACGATTGTTGGAAATCGCGGAATGGGCTGGACGTTTTAAACAGATAGCAATCAAAAAACAGAAGTCGAAACACAATGAAGGCATCGAGAGTAAAGGTGTGATAGCAGGAGATGTTATTGAAAGGTTATTGCCAATTGAACTGGGCTTGTATAAACATCCAACAACCAAAATAGATTTCTTGCGGCGGTTTTCTAAGAGACAAACGATGATGTTCGAGCAAAACGGGAAAGACGCACTTGGTAAAGGTCCTATCGTTCTCTGTCTTGACCAGTCGGGAAGCATGCGTAAACGTGACTCTCAATCTAAAGGATTTGCGCTTGCGCTATTATCCATTGCTAAAAAGCAGAAGAGGGATTTTTGTTTGGTCTTGTTTTCCACTCGCACTGTTGTAAAAGTATATGAGAAAGGTAAAATAAAAACCGAAGATTTGATTGAATTAGCGCAAACATTTTTAAGTGGAGGAACAGATTTCAATATACCGTTAACTAAAGCAGTTTCAATTATCGAGGACAGCAAATTCAAGAGATCTGATCTCATTTTTATTACAGACGGAGAGGACAGCCTTAAAGATTCGTTTATCAAATCGTTTATTCGGAAGAAGGAGAACATGGATTTTAATGTGCTTTCCCTTGTTTTGGGGAACAATACAGAGACCGTTCAGCATTTTTCTGATGAAGTTATACTCATTACAGATTTGAATGATGAAGGTAGCTTCAAAGCCTTTACTATATGAGAGTAACCTTGACAAAGTGAAAGCTGATCATTAGGGGTTATGGGTACATTTGATGGGGAGAAAACATTAAATAACATTCTATTCGGAGACACAATTCACTTTTGAATTAGTGTCTCCATTTTTTATTACATCGAAACTTCAATGAAATTAACACAGTAATTAGCACAACGCCAAATAAAAATTGGGATATCATATTACTTATCTTTTAAGAATTGGAGACATCTGGTAAAATAAATTTAATGTTGTGAAAGTTTTCACTTAAACTAACGGGGCAGTTTAGTTGAACAAGATGATTAGATGGGAATATTAAGGAGGGAATAAATGACCAAAGATAAAAAAGGAAGGAAAAAAGTACATCGTAAAGTAATACATGGGACGACACCTGAAGAAAGATTTCAAGAAATACACGGGATGACAATAGAGGAATGGAACGAACAACAATTGAAAGCTAAAACTGGAATGACACCCGATGAACGGGATGAATGGTATATAAAACAGGTTAAATCTACAACACCTTTCGATTTTATAAAAGAACGCTACGATACTGTTACCGAGGATGATATAAAGCTTGTTAAGGATTTGCAGTTATTGGGATTAAAAGATGGCGTAATAAATGTATTACTTGATTATGTTGCGATTTTTAGTAGGATCGGAATGGTTCACCCGTTGGTAAAAGAAATGGGTGTGAATTGGCATAAGGAAAATATATTAACTGTTGAAAAAGCTATTGTCTTTGTTAGGGAAGAACATAAGAAGTATGAAGAGTCGTTAGAGAAATATTATTAGTAGGGTGTCCCTACTTGGAAACCCTTCTTACGAGTGCTTTACTTAAAGAGTGTTGTTTAACTTATTTTCAAATTGAGTTGAGACGTTGTTAAGAGGTGAACAGAATGGACCTGTGGGTCTTGTTTAAAGAACGTTATATGCTTCTTTCTATTTTTGCGATAATTATACTTGCGAGCCTAATTTTAATGTTTGCTACTTGGAAAAATCGTTCGAACATACCTAGAAGTTTAGTTGGAGTAATTATTGTTTTATGTACACTTATACTTGGTTTATCTTTAGTAGCATTAATTTTCGCGATTTCTTTTGGATATAATTCGTGAGACGCTTCTTATTAAGCTAACGGGTGGTTTACTTCAAGAAGGAGTAAAGCCTATTTTTCTTGTTCAACTAACGTGGCAGTTTAGTTCAATAACCATAAGTGAAAATTTAATTAGAAATTAACGACTTATTATGGAGAGGGGGAATTTTTGTGAGATTAAAATACTTTTTCTATTCTTTATTAGCTATTGCTTTTTTATCGGGTTGCTCGAACGATTCATCAGCTAATATTAACAATTCATCAGCAGAATGGGCTTTTAAGTTTGTCGTTTGGGATGGTTATATTTATCGATTAAGTGATGAATATGTAGATGATGTAGATGAAGAAATCGGTGAAGTAACAAAGTATGCGGTTATGGAGGGAACGTACTCTGGGAACTTCTCGAATGTGTATAAAAGAGGTACAAAATATTACGCTATGCAAGGAATAAGCACAGAAGAAGCAATTGCTATGGAAGAAGAAGGTAAGTATAGAAAAGCGATTAGGGATGAAAAGTATGGAGAAAAATAACTTTTATTTTTCACTAACGGGTGCTTTACTTCAAGAAGGAGTAAAGCATTTATCCTTATTGAACTAACGCAGCAGGTTAGTTGAACAAGTGTAACTTTGCAAAACTGGCAATCGTCAAATAATTATGGGGGTTATTGAATGGGAATTCGATATAGTTATTTTGTTTTTATAATAGTAATGCTTCTAATAACAGCTGGTTGTTCTAATGAAAAACTAAGTAATGACGAGAATCATAATAGTAAAGAAATAGTTAAGACAGAAGAAATAGTCAATTTAACTCCACCCAAGTTAACGGTTTTAGCAGAAGGAAAAAAAATATTTGCTGGGCAAGGTTCTTACTCTTGGTCAGAAGTTAATGACGATGGTACTGTAAAAAATATTAATACACACACAGGACCTCCACCAGAATTTGGAGGAAAAGAGTTATTAGTAAAATCACAATCAGAGGTACAGTTGATTTTTGAAGAAGCACCATCTGATTATCAAGTAAGAATTTGGGAAACAGATAATGATAAAGCAATACCAGTTACCGATAATACATTCACAATAACTCAGAACAAGGGAAAGGTAATATACGAGGTTATTGCAAATTGGGAACAAGGCACTGCTACTTATGCATTTACACTTAATGCGGAATAATTAAATGAGTTATTCAACTAACGGGTGCTTTAGTTGAAGAAGATTTTTGCTACTCTAGGTGTACTATAATAAAATAGAAGGAATATAAAAGCTGTAATGGGGTGTTTACATTGGCTAAGATAATTCCTTTTAAGACAAAACAACAATTGAACAAAGAAGAAGCACTGTTGGTTATTCAGGAATGGGAAGCGTTTGTTAAATGGGAAGAATCTCATCTGAAAGCAAGCCAAAAGGAAATAGAACAAGAAATATCTCAAGAGGAAATAGATTGGTTAAATAAGTGGATTGAAACTCATGATGAATGAAAATAATCCAGACCAAAAGGTAAAAGTTCAAGAACTTTAATGTGGGTTAATAAAGCATTTGAATAATAGAACGTAAAATCATTTTACACAAATTTTACACATCGGATCGCATGAATGCTGTTAAATCAATGTTTGTACGGGATAATAGAAGTCCTCCTGGGAATTCCAACCCTACTTTTTGTATTAGTTACTAAGCGCTTTTTCAAGCACATTCAGATTGCGTTCCATCAATGTAAAGTACGTTTCATTATTTTTAATATCCTCCTGCGTGAGGACTCCCAAATTATGGAGCATCAGAGATTCTGCACCGATTTCCTTTCTAATGACTTCAGTCAACTTTGAGGAAACATTTTGTTCGAACAAAATATAGTTCACATTTTTCTCTTTTGCCTCTTCGACAATGGTAGCAAGCTGCTTTTGGGACGGTTCGCTTTGTGAATTCAATCCGGCAATCGCCACTTGATGTAAACCATATTCATCCGCAATGTAGCCGAACGCAGCATGCGATACGAAGAAGGTCTTTGAACTGGCTCTGTTTGCCATTTCCTTAAATCGCTCATCCAATTCCATCAAATCATCTTCCAAAAGATCGAAATTCTTTTCGAATGCTTCTTGCTGATCGGGCATATTTGAAATGAGCGCTTCTTTTATAGAGGTAGCGAGTTCGATGCTTAATTTTGGAGAAATCCACACATGGGGGTCGAATTGGCCATGGTCATGCCCGTCATGTCCTTCTTCGTCATTCTCTTCAAGCCCCTCTTCATCATGCCCTGCTTCCAGTTGATCTTCCGAAATGGCTTCCCCAGTAGCTACGAATTCCACTTGTTCGTTCTTCAATGTCTTTTGGGCATTTTCCACGAACCCTTCAAGCCCAAGTCCTATGTAAAAGAACAGGTCCGCATCAGAGAGCGCAATCATGTCCTTCTGTGTCGGATCGAATGAATGCTCATCCGCTCCTGCCGGGTAGATGGACGTAACATTAACCAACTCCCCGCCGATCCGCTCCGTAAAATATTGTAGGGGATATACCGTCGTGAAGACGGTCAACTTCCCATCATTGCCGGTCTCTGTCTTGCTTTTATCATTCTTGTTCCCACAAGCACTAATGAGTAACATCATGATGAGTGCGAGAAGAACGAGTGATTTCTTTTTCATAAGTAAATCCTCCGCTAACTTAATAGTAATGATTACGATTTGAATGCTTTTTAATAATACAAGATATGAACAGTTTCCGCAACTTACAAGTAAAAAAACCGGCCAAGGCCGGGAAGAGTTCATTTTTTTATATCGTTTTTATCAGGAACTGGATCAAAGCCACCTTCATGGAAAGGATGGCATTTCGAAATCCGGCGAATTGTCAGCCATGTCCCTTTTAGCGCGCCATGTTTCTGTAGCGCCTCCACACCGTAATGCGAGCATGTAGGGTAAAAACGGCATGATGGCGGGGTGAGTGGAGAGATGATTTTTTGATATATTTTTATAATGCTGATTAGAATAGATTTCAATGTCAGAACTCCTTGCTTCCTCTTATATGTTTAGTTTATTGGTTCCAGTGGTAAATTAACAGAGAGAAGCATTATTAAAAAGTTGAAGAGGGGTTTTTTTATGTCCAAGGAATTGATGGAAGAACTAAATGTACAAGTATCCACATGGTCAGTCATGTATGCGAAATTGCATAATTATCATTGGTATGTAAAAGGGAAGCAGTTTTTCACGCTCCATGCGAAATTTGAAGAGCTTTACAATGAGGCGACAGCACATATGGATGAAATCGCTGAAAGAATCTTGACGCTTGGAGGAAATCCGACGGCGACTTTAAAAGAGCATTTGGAGCAATCGGTCGTAAAAGAGGCAAAAGGTGATGAAAAAGCCGAGGATATGGTGAAGACAATCGCCGATGATTTCGATAAAATTATGAAATCCTTGAAAAAAGGAATGGATGCTGCCGCTGAAGACGGCGATGATATGACGGAAGATATATTGAATGCGACGTATCAAAGCATTGAAAAGCACCAATGGATGTTGAATGCGTTCCTTGGTGAAGACAATAAATGATGACCTGGTCTTGAATCATTGTTTTTTATTCCGATAAAAGCATTGTAGAGGAGGAATGGTTTATGGACATGAACTCCATTATGGCAAGTCAATTGAGAAGTTTGCAATCTACTGTTCAATTGAGTGTCATGAACAAGGCATTATCGGTGAATGCAAATGCAGTGACGGATATGCTGCAAAGTATGCAGGACCAACCGGCAACCCATCCTTATAAAGGCTCCGCTGTCGATATGAAAGCATGAAGAATAGAGTGTGGATTTCCTGTTAACCTAGGAAATCCGCACTTTATTTTTGTTGACTCCACTTATTATGTGTAAAATGGGGTACGGGAAGGATAGGGATCATAATAGGAGGCGACATCATGTCACATATCCAATTCATACGGAATTTAATTATTGAAACGCCATCAAAACCTGGAAATTTCGCAAAGGTGGCACTAGCCATCGGTGAATTGAAGGGTGATATTGGAGATATCCAAACAATCAAAGTTGGTACGTTGTCGACAATAAGGGATGTTTCCGTTCAGTGCACGAGCGAGGAGCAGTTGGAGAAAATTGTAGAAGCCATTAATACAATCGGGGATGGAATTCAAGTACATGCTGTAACGGATGATGTTTTGCATGCACATGAAGGCGGCAAGATTGCGATGAAGAGCAGGGTGGAAGTCCGTTCCCTTGGAGATCTCCGAAGAATTTACACGCCAGGAGTCGCTAATGTATGTAAAGTGATTCAAAACGATCCGGTGCAGGCAGAGTATTTCACTGGCATTTCAAACACGGTCGCCATTGTGACGGACGGGACGGCAATTTTAGGTCTTGGAAATATTGGTCCTGTCGCAGGAATGCCTGTCATGGAAGGAAAGGCGGTCCTGTTCGATCAATTCGCAGGTATCAGCGGTATTCCAATATTACTTAACACGAGTGATCCCGATGAAGTTGTGGAAACCGTCAAGCATATCCACCAAAGCTTCGGAGGGATTCTATTGGAGGATATCGGGTCGCCGCATTGTTTCGAAATTGAAGAGCGTCTAAAATCGGAACTACCTATTCCGGTCATGCACGACGACCAACACGGAACAGCTGTCGTCACGCTTGCTTCAGCACTTTCGGCATGCCGACAATCGGGAGTGGAATTATCTCAATCCGTCGTCGGCCAAATTGGATTGGGTGCGGCGGGCCTTGCAATTAGCAGGATGTTCATGGCATATGGTGTGAAGGAAATGCGCGGTGTTGATCCGAATCCTGAAGCCATTGAAAGACTGAAACAGCATGGCGGAACCCCTTTGGGATCAGTCGAAGAGATTATGCAAACTTGTGATATTGTTATTGCAACGACTGGCGTGCAAGGGTTAATCAAACCCGATATGGTCCGTAAAGGTCAAATAATTTTGGCGCTGTCCAATCCGAATGCGGAAATTGATCCGGAAGCTGCATTAGAAGCAGGAGCTGCATTTGCCGCGGATGGCAGGCAAGTGAATAATATACTAGGTTTTCCTGGAATTTTCAGAGGTGCTTTGAATGCGCATGCGAAAGAGATCACATATCCGATGCTCATCGCTGCTGCGCTCGCAATTCTGGATAGTACGAAACCGGGTGACCTCGTTCCGCATCCATTGGATCCAGCAGTGCATGAAAATGTCGCGAACGCTGTGGAACGCGTCGCAAATGAAAATGTGAGTTCAATCTAAAGTGCTGTATCGTTTATCCAAAGTGATCCATACTACGACAAAAAAGGATGGGTCACTTATGGAAAACGACAAAGTCAGAATGTACGTATCAATCGCCAATCAACAAATCTATCCACATAAATATGCTTCACCATGGGAATACGAGGTGGAGATGAGCCGGGAGTTTCTGCCGGTTTTCCAACAACTATTCAGTCAGATGGATCGACTGGAATTCCGCAACTTCCTGCGATCCCATTTGCCATACATCCCTTATCATTATGATCGGGACAATCATGATGTCGATCGCAGGACGATGATGCTCTATGCATTGATCCATGAATTTACGGATGTTGAAACGAAGAAGTTCATTGAACAGCTGCCGTATTTCGCAAAAGGCAGGCCCTTGATCACTTCAGCTCCCGTTCAACCATCCAATTGAGCGAGAAAGGACGTGAAGTCAAATAGCAACTACATTTAAGGATTTACGAGGAGCACAAGTTGAGCTGACTTTCGGGGAGAATCGCTTAGGCATGGAAGCTAGACATGTGCTCGTTGTATTGAAGCATGAAGGGAGATGGCTCGTTACTCGCCACTCCATCCGCGGTATCGAATTCCCCGGCGGCAAGGCGGAAGACGGTGAAACGATTTCCGAAGCCGCAATTCGAGAAACGATTGAAGAAACAGGCGTGACAATTACGGATCTTGTCAAATTTGCCGAGTACGTCGTCATGAGCAATGTGACTTTTTGCAAGGCGGTATTTACAGGGAAAGTTTCCAGCATTGATGAAAATCCAAAGTTATTCGAAACGGAAGGCGCATTGTGGATGACCGATGAAGAATTGGCAAATTGCAATGAGCTGAGTTTCCATATGAAAGATGCCGGAATGGTAAAAATCCGAAAGTGGGTGGATGCATATGTTTCCTAACGGGGCGATTTTCCACCGGAGAGCGTATCCATCGCCGAATCCAAGTATCCGTCTTGAAGAAATAACGTATTGGTCGGATGGGCTGAAGGTGAAGGGTTTGCTTGCTGAACCGATAAGTGGAGGCAACTATGAAGGGATCATCTATTTACGCGGGGGCATGCAGCATATCGGCATGGTCCGTCCTGCCCGGATAGCCCAGTTCGCTTCCCAAGGTTTTGTCGTATTTGCTCCTTATTACCGTGGCAACAGGGGCGGAGAAGGGCGTGATGAGTTCGCAGGGGACGATCGCCAAGATGCGGTCTATGCAGTTGAAGTCCTAAAGCAGAGTCCGAAGTTGAACAAGGATCGTATTCATCTGTATGCTTTCTCCCGTGGCGGTATCATGGCACTATGGACAGCGATTTTGCGCGAGGATATCACGTCTGTTGTGACATGGGCGGGTGTCTCGGATGTCATCTTTACATATAATGAACGCGAGGATATGCGCCGGATGATGAAGCGTGTCATTGGCGGCACTCCGAATAGCATGCCCGATGCCTATCGGGAACGGACGGCATTATTCAGGGTGGATGAAATCAATGCTCCTGTTTTGATTATCCACGGGATGAAAGATGAAAATGTTTCTTTTGAGCAGGCGATACTGCTTGAGGATGCATTGCGTGAGAAGGAGAAGCAGTACGAAACTTGGTATTTTCCCGACTATACCCATTATTTCCCGACCGCACATAATGCACAGATCGTACGGGATTTATGTGATTGGATGAGACAGCAAGGGAATGAATAAAATTAATAAAAAAACAACCGTTAATGGTTGTTTTTTTATTTGACATGATTAAGCTTCGCTTTTTTTACCGGCATTATTTGGAACAAGGAAGATAATTGATAACAATGCAATCGCTGCAAAAATGACGTTTGCGATGATACCTCCAGTTGCTGCTGCATGTACCCCGTTATTTTCTGAAATCACAGCATAGACAGTAGCTGAAATTGAGACTCCAAAAGCTCCACCGAGGGAACTTGCCATTTTATAAATTCCTGAAGCTGCCCCTATTTTTTCATCGGGTGCATTCGATACGGCTGTGTCGGTGGAAGGGGTCGCATAAATACCCAACCCAAATCCGAACAAAGCAAAACCTATGAATACTACGACAGTATAGGGGAGATCCGGTAAAAACGTGAGACCCATCACACCAACACCGATGAGTGTAAATATAGTACCCCATACCATCGGTTTTTTTGCACCGACTTTTTGAAGAATCTTTTCACCGACGCGAATCATGGAAAGTACAACAACTAAATAACCAATGGAAAGCATACCCGATTGGAAAGATGTAAATCCTCGTCCTTGTTGTACGTACGTATTTGCAACGACAAGCGTTCCAGCCACAGCATTAAGCAAGAAGTTTGAAATAGTTGCCCCTGTATAGGGCATATTTCTAAATAATTTAAAATCGATTAATGCGTTCTCCTTGCCACTCTCAACTTTAATAAAGGCCAAGGCACCAATAACTGCAACGGCTATCAAAACAATTGTGACCCAGTTAGTCCAACCAAGTTCATCACCTTGTGTGATGAAAATATTCAATGCCAACATTGTGATAACGAATACAATCAGACCGCTCACATCAAACTTGGAAGTACCGGTTTGTTTTGCTTTACTTTCAGGAGTGTCTTTAAGTAACCATAAGGCAAGAATTGCAAAAATGATGGAGAAAATGAAAATCCATTTCCACCCCAAGTATGTTGCAACAGCTCCCCCAAATAATGAACAAACGCCAGAACCACCCCAAGAACCGATTGACCAGTAACTAAGTGCCCGTTGACGTTCTGCCCCTTCAAAATATGCTTTCATCAAGGCAATCGTTGAAGGCATAATACACGCAGCCGATAAACCTTGAATAATCCGGCCAATAATGAGTAAGATTGCTCCATTTGCAAAGACAAGACAAAGGGAGCCAATAATACTTAGAATAAGACCAATATTTGTTATTTTCTTCCGTCCGACTTTATCAGCAAGGCCACCTGCTGCAACAATGAATATTCCTGAAAAAAGTGCGGTTAAACTAATTGCAATGTTTAAAGTCCCAGAAGATACACCTAAATCTTTCTGAACTGCAGGTACAACGTTTACCATTGCCTGCGCAAATAACCAGAATGTCAATACACCAAATACGATCCCTATAATCAATTTGTCTGTCCCTTTGTAGGCAGTTGTCATAAGTTACTCTCCCTCTTTACTCACTTAATTCATTGTCTGCAGAATTAGTGGTTCTATACAAACATATAGTTGAGCAAACTTTATGGGAGAAAATCCACTTGCAGAATGCCGAAATACAAAAAGATCCAGGTGCGGTAACTGCACCTGGATCTTTATCTTTTTTATATTGATTAGGCGATTGGACCGCCTTTTTGAATAATATCTTCAGAAACATGACCGAATTTCGTGAAGTTTTCGCGGAAGAGGTCTGCCAGTTCTTTCGCTTTTTGATCATAAGCCGCTGGATCGCTCCATGCATTGCGAGGGTTCAACACTTCAGTCGGTACACCGGCAATAACTTTTGGCATTGAAAGACCGAAAATAGCATTTTTCTCGAATTCTGTATTGTTCAATTCGCCAGCAAGCGCTGCGCGGACCATAGTGCGGGTATGCTTCAATGCCATACGCTGACCTACGCCGTAAACTCCGCCAGTCCAACCTGTGTTGACGAGGAATACTTGTGCATCATGTTCGTCGATTTTCTTCCCTAGCATTTCTGCGTAAACCGTTGCAGGCAATGGAAGGAAAGGAGCACCAAAGCATGTAGAGAACGTTGCTTCCGGTGAAGTGACGCCGCGTTCAGTTCCTGCAAGCTTCGAAGTGAAGCCGCTAAGGAAGTGATACATCGCTTGTTCCTTCGTCAATTTAGAGATTGGAGGCAATACCCCGAATGCATCCGCAGTCAAGAAGATGATTGTTTTTGGATGTCCCGCCGCCGAAGGCACTGCGATGTTGTCGATATAATGAATTGGATATGCTGCACGCGTGTTTTCAGTCAATGAATTATTATCATAATCTGGCTTGCGCGTCTTTTCATCCAAAACGACGTTTTCCAAGACCGAACCGAAACGGATCGCTCCGTAAATTTCAGGTTCTTTCTCTTGTGAAAGATTGATCGTTTTTGCATAGCAGCCGCCTTCGATGTTGAATACACCGTTTTCGGACCAGCCGTGCTCGTCATCACCGATCAGCTTCCGGTCAGCATCTGCCGAAAGCGTCGTTTTTCCTGTGCCGGAAAGGCCGAAGAACAAAGCGACATCCCCTTCTTCACCAACGTTAGCTGAGCAGTGCATTGGAAGAATTCCTCGCTCAGGAAGCAAGTAGTTCATGACGGAGAAAATGGATTTTTTCATTTCTCCTGCATATTCCGTACCGCCGATCAACACAATGCGCTTTTCAAGTGATACAATGATGAAGGTTTCTGATTTCGTTCCGTCCACTTTAGGATCAGCCTTGAACGTCGGAGCAGCAATAACTGTGAATTGTGCTTCATGCGTTTTCAACTCTTCTGCAGTAGGGCGGATGAAGAGATTATGGACAAATAGGTTTTGCCATGCAAATTCGTTAATGACTTGGATGGATAGCTGAGAGTTTTTATCAGCTCCTGCAAAGCCTTTGAATACGAAGAGTTCTTCCTTCGCTTTTAAGTGGGTAAGAACTTTATTATATAATGAATCAAAGATCTCAGATGAAATCGGTCGGTTCACTTTGCCCCAGTCGATTTTGTCTTTTGAAGAGTCTTCTTCGACAATGTATTTGTCCTGAGGAGAACGACCAGTATACTTTCCTGTCTCGGCAGTAAGGGCGCCGTCTGCGGAAAGTTTCGCTTCTCCACGGGAAGTAGCTTTTTCAACCAGTTCCGCCACTGAAGGCTGTATGTTTACGTTGTTGCCTGAAAGTAACTCGTGTAATCCGTTTTCAATTTTAGCTGAAATCATTTTTTGGTACCGTCCTTTGCATGTAATCCCATTAGATGGGTATCATCACATTTCGTAAATAGTATAACACATTTAGAATAATAATCTATACTAATGAAAAACTCAAGTATATATGTGTAAAAATGTTTGACAAAGTGCATACTTTTTCGTAGGATTGTTTATTGAACGGATACTCTTATCCCGAGCTGGCGGAGGGACAGGCCCTATGAAGCCCGGCAACCTGCGTGGACCTTTAGTGGCCGCGAGAAGGTGCCAAACCTGGAGCAAGGTTGAATTCCTTGGACGATAAGAGTGAAAGGTGCTGCTATTGAAATTATGCCTTTCCTCATGTGTATTTACGTGAGAGAAGGGCTTTTTTATTGATTCTAACAGGCCCTTAATCCTTGTGTATGTTGACGTCGACTCTCTAGGCGCTGAACTTACTGGGACAATTAGAGTACCGTATCAATATTTGCAAGACGTTAAGGAGGAAACCACAATGACAAATCGCCGATTATTCACTTCTGAATCGGTAACAGAAGGACATCCGGACAAAATGTGCGATCAGATTTCCGACGCTATTTTGGATGCCATTTTAGAGGAAGACCCGAATGCACGCGTAGCCTGTGAAACGACAATCACAACAGGACTCGTACTCGTCATCGGGGAAATCACGACAACAACGTATGTAGACATCCCGAAAGTCGTACGGGATACAGTGAAGGAAATCGGCTATACACGCGCGAAATTCGGCTTCGACTGGGAGACGTCATCCGTATTGACATCCATCGATGAACAGTCCCCAGATATCGCTGCGAGTGTCGACCAGGCACTGGAAGCACGCGAAGGGACAATGAGTGATGAAGAGCTTGAGGCGATCGGAGCGGGTGACCAAGGGCTTATGTTCGGTTACGCTTGCAATGAAACACCTGAGTTAATGCCGATGCCAATTAGCTTATCCCATAAGCTTTCACGCAGACTTGCTGAAGTAAGGAAAGACGACACACTTGACTATTTGCGTCCTGACGGAAAAACACAAGTTACGGTGGAATACGATGAGGATAATAAACCGGTACGGATTGACACCATTGTCATTTCCACTCAACACCATCCTGATATCACTTTGGAGCAAATTCAAAATGACATAAAGGAACATGTAATTTATCCGGTCGTTCCTTCCGAGCTATTGGATGAAGAGACAAAATACTTCATCAACCCATCTGGCCGTTTCGTTATCGGAGGTCCACAAGGGGATGCCGGCTTGACGGGTAGAAAGATTATCGTCGATACATACGGCGGCTATGCGCGTCATGGCGGCGGTGCGTTTTCCGGTAAAGATGCGACAAAAGTCGACCGGTCGGCATCATACGCTGCACGTTATGTAGCGAAGAACATCGTTGCTGCTGGTCTCGCAGATCGTTGTGAAGTCCAGCTTGCATATGCAATCGGTGTTGCAAAACCGGTATCGATTTCTATCGATACATTCGGAACAGGCAAAGTCGAGGAAAGCAAGCTTGTGGAAATTGTGCGCGAGCTGTTCGATCTACGCCCGGCAGGCATTATTAAGATGCTCGACCTGCGCCGTCCAATTTATAAGCAGACTGCGGCATACGGACATTTCGGACGTACCGACGTTGAACTCCCTTGGGAGCAGACGGACAAAGCAGCTGAATTGATTGAAAAAGCTGGAATGACTGTTTAATAATTGAAATATGGAAGCAAAGGAGAAATCCTTGCTTCCTTTTTTATTGTAGAATGAGAAGTTTTTGGGGAGAACGAGAACTATTTGCCGTGGAATGAGAAGTTATTGGCGGAAAACGAGAACTCTTTCGAGAAGAACGAGAAGTTAGCGGGGGAGAACGAGAACTCAGAGAATGGTGGATACAAAGGGAACCTAACTAGATTCATAGCGTTTATATTATAGCAAGAAAAGTGAGGCAGGCGATTCCAAAATGGCGTTCAGCTTATTATTAATTGTGGCTCTCATAGGTATAGTGGCTTTTGTTGCGTTGGTGAGTATTATCATCTTAGTCGTTTCTAAAAATAAATAAAGGTGCCGCTCGACATCGAGCAGCACCAATTTTATTTCTCCATTTCCTTATAAACCTGTCCTTTTTCAACATAGCTGTTCAAGATACGATCCATATCTGCACGGTCCTCGTCATTCAACTCGCGGACCACTTTTGCGGGTGAACCGAGAGCGAGGCAGCCAGGCGGAATTTTCTTACCGGGCGGGACAAGGCTGCCCGCGCCGATGAACGCTCCCTCACCGATTTCCGCACCATCCAAAATGATCGAGCCCATTCCGATGAGCGCACCTTTACGTACAACACAACTATGTAAGAGTGCCTTATGGCCAACTGTCACGTCGTCCTCAATTACTAACGTCTTTCCAGGGCTTTGATGCAAACAGCTTAAATCTTGGATGCTGACCCGTTCACCGATTATCGTCGGGGCGACATCTCCCCTAATGACGGTATTGAACCAGATGGAACTGTCTGCCCCGATTGTTACATCGCCCGTAATCGTCACATAATCCGCGACATAGACAGATGGATCGATTTGCGGCGTCTTTCCGTTGTATGAATAAATCATGAAACGTCTCCTCTTTTCTTAAAATCATGTATAATTTATCGTAACATAAAATTTTCATTTACATAAAGGGGAGGTGAGTCCATGTGGAAATGGGAAGCGGAAGGACAGCCGAAAGCAGTGATTGTGATTGTCCATAATGCTTACGAACATCATCGTAGGTATGCGTGGCTCATTCAAAAGCTGCGGAACGGCGGTTTCCATGTCGTAACAAGCGACTTGCCGGGGCATGGTTCTGAAAGCGGAAGAAGAACCCATGATGAACCGTTCGAGTCGTATGTGGACCATGTGAAGAAAATGATCGACATTGCGCTAGAGGATAACTTGCCGTTATTCGTGCTTGGCCACGGACTTGGCGCCACGATTGTCATGCATATCCTGCAACGTGAAAAGCTGGAGTGCGCAGGCTTTGTGTTCAGCTCCCCTTGGCTCTCCTTGAAGCACCAACCCTCCAAGTTTTCAGGAGTGCTGACGAAGCTTTCAAGTTCCATGAAATTGAATCATGACATTACAATTGAATTACTGACGCAGAACTATGACATGTACATAGAGTTCCAGAACGATCGGGATTATAGCTCCGCGATCGTCGCGTCTTGGTATCGTGAGCTGCATGCTATGATGAAATCGATCATATATCATGAAGAAAGTATATTCGATACACCTGTCCTGATTCACACGGGAGAACATGATAAAATCACTGATACTTCATTTGCAAAAAGATGGTTGTTGAACCAGCATCTATCGGAATTTCAATACAAGGAATGGAAAAGGCTGTACCATGATCTTTATCAAGAGCCTGAGAGGGAGGAAGTATATTTGTACATTGAATCATTCATGAATAATGTCCTTCGCTCACTCGGCTATATTGTATAACTCAAAACCATAAAGGGGAGTGGTTGTTTTGACGGTTATCGGGTTTGTCAGGCACGGCGTTACGGCGTGGAATAAGGAAGGAAGAGCGCAAGGCAATTCGGACGTGCCTTTGGACGATGAAGGAATCGAAATGGCGAAGAGTGTGGCCGACAGATTGTCCAAGGAGCAGTGGGATGTCATTTACACAAGCCATTTAATCAGGGCAAAGAAGACGGCAGAAATTATTGCGGAACAAATGCCTGATGTTGAGCTTGTGGAGGATGCCCGATTACGTGAATTCAGCGGTGGGCTTATTGAAGGGACGACCGAGGCGGAGCGCATCGAGAAGTGGGGGAAGGATTGGAAAGAACAGGACATGGGCTTTGAACCGCATGAATCCATCGTTTCCCGCGGAATGGAATCCATTATGGACATCAAAAACAAGCATGCCGGCCAACGGGTCTTGGTCGTCAGCCATGGTGGATTAATCAAAAGGCTATTAAATGAGCTGATTACGGATACGAATTATGAAACACATCTGGACAACACCTCATTGACAATCGTCGAACTGAATGACGACAAAAATCTTTGCCAACTATTCAACTGCACCGCCCATTTGCAACAGAAGGTTGAGTCTTAATCAAAGAACATCAGGTTCTTTGAAAATAAACCATTCATACCTTCACTGGTCTATACTATATACTATATAAATAGTGAAATCGGGGGCTTTCATATGAAAAAAGAAACCACTACTGAAATCTTGTCTTGGATAAAAGCCATTGTAGTCGCTTGCGTACTCGTATTCGCGATCAGGCACTTCCTATTTTCACCGGTCATTGTATCCGGTCAATCGATGGAGCCGACATTCGAATCGGAAAACCGAGTCATCATTTCAAAAATCCACAAGCTAGATCATTTTGATTTGGTCGTCTTCCATGCACCGGGATCGCAAGAGGATTATATTAAACGGGTGATCGGCTTGCCGGGCGACACGGTTGTCATGAAGGACGACAAGCTCTTCATCAACGGAATAGAGTATGAAGAAAACTATATTCAAGAGAATAAGGAAAGACTTTTCGAGGATCAAAAATTAACGGAGGACTTTGAAGTTACCGTCCCGGATGGGCAGCTTTTTGTGTTGGGTGATAATCGCAGGAACAGCACTGATAGCCGCATAATTGGCTGTATCGATCAAGATTCTGTTGTCGGCAAGGTCGGCTTCAGATTTTATCCACTCAACTCAATCGGCATTCCAAAGTAAATGATGAGTAACACTCCTTCTTTCGGGTATTCCTATATATAGACTACCTATAAAGGAGCGATGACAATGTCCAAAGAAAATATGAAAAAAGAAACCGGCAACAGAGAACATACGAACAGGGCCCAATTGGCGGGAACCGAGTATACTGATGAACAACGGCATACGAACGAAGTCGCCTCCACAGCTTATCAAGGCAGCAAGAAGGAGAAAGTGGATATTCAAAACGATAAACTAGAATCAGGCGGCTTTTAGTCAACAACCTCTGCGGAAATGCAGAGGTTGTTTCTTTTTCAAGGACACCGACTCTACAAAAAAGCGCTCGTATGGTAAATTAAGTTCATCGTAAGAAGAAGGAGTACGTATGCAATGACTGATTTTTTTACAAGAAAAAAGAATGAACTACAAATAGAACTAAACGATATACAAAAAAATGCCGTTTTGCAGACGGAAGGTCCGCTGCTGTTATTAGCATGTCCCGGATCGGGGAAAACAACAACAATGATCATGCGGATCGGCTATCTGATCGAGGAGAAGAATGTTAACCCGAATCGCATTAAAGCAATCACATTCAGCCGGGCATCAGCACGCGATATGACAGAGCGCTTTCAACGTTTTTTCCCGCAGTATCCTCCAGTTGATTTCTCGACCATTCATAGCCTCGCATTCACAATCACACGCACATACTTGCAAAAGACGGGCGTCGCATTCGAATTGATTGAAGGCGGCGGGAAAGGGAAACAGGTGCTCACAAAAACGGCTTTGCTGAAACGCCTCTACAAAGAAGCGCTTCGGGAAGACGGCACGGAAGAGGAAATGGCCTCGTTATCAACATTCATCAGTTATTTGAAAAACAGGATGATTCCTTTCAACGAGTGGGATCAAGTAGAGGCACCGTTTGAGAAGGCGGGCAACATCGCACTGAACTATGAACAATTCAAATCGAAGACGGAAGGGCATCTCCTCCTCGATTTTGATGATATGTTGTCCATCGCGGAACAGGCGCTGCGTATGGATGAACAACTTGCCGAACAGTTCCGCTCGCGATATGACTATATTTTGACAGATGAGAGCCAGGACACATCGCTCGTTCAACATCGGATAGTCGAACATCTCGTTGCGCACCACGGCAATCTTTGCGTCGTGGCGGATGACGATCAATCCATCTACACATGGCGCGGAGCGGATCCCGCTTATTTACTGAACTTTAAACTAGTATATCCGGATGCAAAATTGCTCAGGATGGAGCAGAATTACCGCTCCTCCAAAGAGATAGTTGATACGGCGGCCCAATTCATTACTCGCAATAAGCAAAGATATATAAAAGAGATGAGGACGGAAAATAAAGAGTCGGGACCGATTGTCATAAAGCAATTCGAAGACCCGAAACGGCTTCTGGAGTATGTCACATATGAATTATTGGATGAGCAGAATCTTGAGGAAGTCGCTATTTTATTCAGGAACAATTCTTCTTCCACTATGTATGTCAACGAACTGCATAGAAGGGGAATCCCTTTCTATATGAAAGATGCGGATGACCGATTCTTTTCCCATTGGGTTGTAGAAGATATTTTAAATTTCATGCGCCTCAGCTTCAATACGGAACGAAAGGATATCTTCGCAAAAGTCGCCATGAAAATGAACTTGTTCATTTCACGCGATATGTTGTCGAAGTTCATGAATCAATCGACATCTGGAAATGTTTTTGAGGCATTTGTCCAAACTGTCCAATTAAAAGGGAGTCAAATCGAAAAATTGGATACTTGCATTGATGTCTATAAACGGATCCCTGACATGCGTCCAGTTCAAATAATCCGGATGATCCGATATGAGCTCGAATATGAAGAAGCTTTAAAAAGCCGGGCAGCAAAATTCGGTTACCGGATCGATCATCTTCTAGGCATCCTTGATACACTCGAAGGAATCGCTTCACAAGTGCGAACAATGGTCGATTTCGCGAATCGTTTGAAGGAATTGGAACAAGCTGTCCAACAGGCAAAATTTAATCCCCCTGAAAATGCCTTGACGTTGTCTACATTTCATAGTGCCAAAGGATTGGAATTCAGGCGCGTATTCATGATTGATTTAGTGAAAGGGATCATTCCTTCTGAAGAGGATGAAATGGACCTGCCGATGCTAGAAGAGGCAAGACGATTATTTTATGTCGGGATGACACGTGCAAAGGAACGGTTGGAATTGCTTTCCTACAGGGAGGCGAACGGGAAATCTAAAGAGGATTCAAGATTTATGAATGAAGTGCGGGGGATCTTGATGAAGCCTGAAGAACGGAAATTGGAGAAATTCAAACAACCCAATTTGTCGACACTGCCCGATCCGGATGGCATCAGCGATAGAACTGCATTATCGGTAGGAATGCACGTCACGCATCGCGTGTTTGGCAGAGGGGTCATCAACGGAATCGGCGAGGAAAATATCCGTATTCAATTCGGAGAGACTGAAAAGCAGCTATTGCTGGAGACAATTTTATCTCGCCGTTTATTGAAAGAGGTTGAGCTATGAAGCAGGCCCTTTATGTCGGAATTGCAGGAGCGATCGGAGCGATTTGCCGTATAGGGATCGGACAACTGCTTGAAGGGTCAACGGATTTTCCGATAAAGACGTTGTCAGTCAATTTGCTCGGAACATTCATCCTTTGTCTTCTTAGTGCAGGCGTCATTCACCGCCTCACCACTGATGAGCGACTTCAGACTTCGATAACGACTGGATTTTTAGGTTCCTTTACAACATTTTCCGCGTTCAGCATGGAAACGGTCAGCCTTTTTCAAAATGGACAATTGGTGCTATCCATCCTGTATTTCAGTAGCAGCATTATTGGAGGACTTGTCGTCGGAATCATCGGCTTACGAATTGGTAACAGGATGGTGAGTGTATGACAGCAGCTGAAGCGGTTGTCATCGGGCTAGGAGGATTTGTAGGGGCAGTTCTACGATATTTCATTTCGACAAAGATGAACAAAGAGAATAGACTTCCGATGGGGACATTAGCTGTCAATTTGATGGGCTCCTTTCTGATCGGTCTTATTTTCGGCTTGGAATTACCGAAGCTATGGACGGTCTTTCTGGCGTCGGGAGTGATGGGTGCTCTTACGACTTTTTCAACTCTACTAAAAGAATTGCTACAGTTATGGAGGAGCGGCCACAGAAGGGAAGCCTTGTTGTATAGCATGTGGACATTCGGATTTGGAGCCGTGTTAGCGTATGCAGGTTTTACCATCGGCCAATTATCGTAATATCGGACTGAAGGACTGTTGACTTCTCCGACAGGACTGGTAATATACAAACATAATCATTCAACATTTGAAACGAATATATACGGAGAGTCGACATAGTAATCCTGTTGTGGGCAGCAAGTAGAGACTGAATGGATAGTGCAAATTCAGGCAGCAGCAGGCATGAAGTACACCGACAGTTTTTCTCCGATTGAAATGAAGTGGACTGCAGGTTTGCCTGTCGTCAATCAGGGTGGTATCGCGGAGAACTCCTTCGTCCCTTATCCAAGGGATGGAAGGGGTTTTTTTCGTCTAGACTTCGGGTGGCAGAAAGGCTGCCTTAATTTCTGCAAAAACCGCAGAAATATGGCAAAGCGAACCCTTCGCAGTTCGATTTGCTCGGGACATAAGTCAGCTCCGCTGCACGGCAAAAGGCGCCGTTTCGCAGATCCGCCTTATGCCTGTCGCAGTGAAAGCCGTCACGAAGAACGGCTTTTGCGAGTAAAAGCGTAGCGTTAGGAGCAACGGTCCCGCCACCCTCCGCTTTTGTAGTGTTTATGCTAGTTACTAGGAGGAGTTCAATATGTTTCAAATAAAAGCGATTCATTCGCCAAAGATCTGGGAATCGGCACTGCTCGTATTCGGCATCGTGGCGATGATCAGTGTCAGTATAATAAAATTCGATTCCGTTCCCCATTTGCCAATTCTATTTTCGATTTTATTATTAATCGGATATGGACTTTTGAGGGGGATCTCTTTCCGTAAACTTGAGAAGGGATTGGTGGAAGGGGCTGGAGCCGGCATGGGGGCAGTCTTCCTCTTTTTCTTCATCGGCATTCTCATCAGCAGTTGGATGATGAGTGGAACGATTCCTTCATTGATTTACGCAGGGTTCCATTTAATAACCCCTACATTCTTTTTTGCAATCGTCTTCGCCGTCACAGCCATCGTCGGCATCTCGATCGGCAGTTCCTTGACAACAGTGGCAACGGTCGGCGTGGCGTTCATCGGAATGGCGAGTGTACTTGAACTGTCACTGCCGATTGCGGCGGGAGCTATCGTTTCAGGTGCGTTCTTTGGCGATAAAATGTCGCCGTTGTCGGACACGACGAACCTCGCGTCTTCGATAGTGGGGGTCGATCTGTTTGAGCATATCCGCAACATGGGGTGGACGACGGTGCCTGCATTCATCTTGTCATTTGTTTTGTTTGGAGTGATATCACCGGACGTGACGACAGGGGAGTTCGATAAGATTGCAATGTTCCAGGAAACGTTGCTGGAAACAGGGATGATCCATTGGTATACAGTCATTCCGCTCGTTGCTTTATTTATCTTGACGATTTTAAAGGTTCCTGCATTCCTTACATTGGCAATCAGCTCCGCAGTGGCGGTCGTACTTTCTTTTCTCCATCAAAGCATTGGATTTTCACAAGTGCTTGGAATCCTGTTTAGCGGATACGTCTCCACTACCGGAGTTGGGGACGTTGATGCCTTACTGACGCGAGGCGGCATGGAGAGCATGATGTTCACAGTTGCTCTCGTATTGCTCGCGTTAAGCATGGGCGGCTTGCTGTTCACGTTAGGGATTGTCCAAAGTTTGTTGGCGCAGGTTGAAATGCTGTTGAAGAAAGTGTCTTCTGTCATCATGGCATCCGCGATGACAGCGATCGGCATCAATGTATTGATCGGTGAACAGTATTTATCTATATTATTGACGGGGCAGGCGTTCCAAACACAATACGAGAAGGTCGGCCTGGCGAATAAAAACTTGAGCCGCGTCATGGAAGATGCGGGAACAGTTGTGAATCCACTCGTACCATGGAGTGTATGTGGGATTTTCATAACGAATGTATTAGGCGTTTCGACAGTCGACTATTTGCCTTTCGCATTCTTCTGCCTGTTATCGCCGATATTGACAATTCTATTCGGGTATATGGGGAAGACGTTGACACGCACGACATGATAAAAGAAACACCGAGGTTGTAGACCTCGGTGTTTTGTCATTTATTCAACTGGTATTCCTCGGTATAATTCGTCGCTTTCCGAAGTGCTTGTTCCTCGGCTGGAATCCGGACAGACATCATCCAAATATTGAGTAAGGAAAAGACGACTGCAGTAATTAAGGCATTGAATAATAACGGCAATACAAGAAGCTCTGTAGCAACGATGATGTAATTTGGATGTCGAAGCCATTTGTACGGTCCTTTCCGCACGACCTGCGCATTTGGGAGGACAATGATTTTTGTGTTCCAGAACTTCCCTAATGTAGCGAGGCACCAAACTCTCAGGATTTGCGCCGCCAAGAATATCGCCAACCACATCGGCCATATTGCAGAGAGCTGGCGTTGGAACAATAAAACCTCGGAAATGAGTGCGATAAAAAAGAATACATGCATAGCTACCATAAATGGATAATGGGATGCGCCTGCTTCAAAGGCGCCTTGGTCTTTCATCCATTTTTCGTTTCGCTTCGCAATGAACAATTCAAGAATCCGCTGCAAAATGATCAAGGATACGATAATACCGATCATCATCTATGACACCTCAATCCCATTTCAACAACAGCAATTCACCGCAAAATCCTGGGCCGAGCGCGGCCATCAATCCATAATCGCCTGCCGCCGGTTCGGATTCCATGAATTGCTTGAGTACGTAAAGGACTGTAGGGGAGGACATATTTCCGTGATTCCTTAGAACGTCTCTCGAAATATCGGTTTTAGAACTGTCGAATCCCAAGGAATCCTCGTACGCCGTCAACACTTTTTTGCCGCCAGGATGTGCGACGAAATGAGTGACATCATCTTTATCAAGATTATAGGAACCAAGAAATTCATGTACGAATGGCCCGAGCCAATTGGTAATAATGGATGGAATGCTCTTCGAGAAGATGACATATAAGCCATTGTTTTTAATGTCCCAGCCCATGACATCTTCAGAGTCAGGCATCCACTTTGAAGTGGTGCCGATGATGGACGGTACAGGGATGGATGCAGCAATTTCGGATTGATCCCCCGAAATGAGCGCACAGGCGACGCCGTCAGAGAATAAGGACACCCCGACGAGATTGCTCTTCGAATAGTCATCCTTTTGGAATGTCAAACTGCAAAGCTCTACGGAAAGCACCAATACGTTAGCTTTAGGAAAGGCTTTGCAATATTCGAAAGCCCGGCTTACTCCTGCAGCCCCTCCAGCGCAACCGAGTCCCCAAATCGGAATCCGCTTTACATCGTCGCGAAAAGGCAGCCTGTTCATAATGCGGGCATCTATGCTCGGTGTAGCAATGCCTGTACTGGAAATGAAGAAAATTGCATCGATCTCCGAAGGGGCCACAGCTTCAGCCAATGTAGTGGATTCTTGCAGGCAAGCTTGTACAGCCTGCACACCGAAATCGATTGCTTGGCGGATGTATAAATCATTCCGCTCTTCAAAATCATGCGGCTGTCCATACCACTCAAGTGGCATGCAAACATCCCGCTTCTCGATATCTCCGTTTTGAAAGACTTTCAACAGCCGTTCAATATCTTTAAATTCTCGGCTGAAAAGGGAGCGTGTCAATTGGACAGCTTCCTCCTGTTTCACCTCATGAGGAGGCAGGACAGTACTGACGGAAAGTATTTTTGGCATGGATAGACCTCCGATATCTTTATCAATCTGTTACCTAGAAAGCTAGTTACTAAACATTATCTAATTGTGATGGATGGAAAATGGAATTGCAGTTACAGTAGTTTATGAAGAGGGGGAAACGAATATGAAAGCCCGGCTGACATTCGGGCTTCAATCGGTTGGAGATAGTAGTTTGCACAACCTACGGAAATTCAATTTAAATTTGTCATTGCTTTCTTTCGATCGCTTCTTAGGACCGCGAAGACGTCCTCCCGCCATCCTGATTTTCTGTGCTGCATGTCGCGCGTATAATAGTTGATCGATATTTTCATTTGTATACAGTCTGCCGTTCTGATCAATTGGATGTCCTTGCTTCGCCAACACCATGGCGGCTAATCCATAATCCTGGGTTACGACAATATCCCCTTTTTGAACCTTATTGACGAGAACAAAGTCGACAGCGTCCGCCCCTTTGGAAACGATAATCGTCTCCGCCCCTTCACGATGCATTTCATGGGCTGTGTCGCAAATGAGCGTGCAGGGCAGATTGAATTGCTTTGCAATGGAAATTGTTTCATTGACGACTGGACAGCCATCTGCATCCACAAAAATCATCATGATTGTCTTGACCTCTTTTCAATTGATATGTAAGCGGTTTTAATCATCATACTATATATGAATAGATGCCTCACTATATCATATTCATTCGTTTTCTTTTCATTCAATAAGGGTATGTGAAAGGAAATATGGGAGAAGGAGCGGGGTCAGCATGAAGAAAGAAGAAGCCAGGATGACGATCGAGGAGTCAGAAAGCTATGGTCGAGCGATAAACGCCCGAAATGCAGCAGTTGAAAGAATTCAAGTGTATGAAGAGGAAGAGATTATTCCTGCCGATCAGCTTCCGCCGCCATTGAGCGAGGACGAAATTAAAAAACGTGTCGGTGAATCAAATTATAACTATATGAAAGACGATAATGTGATGAATTCCATAAACAGTTGAAGAGGGCGGAGGATCGCCCTCTATTTTTATGTTTTTGATTAGTTTTCGGTTGGATTCGAATAGTTATCTAGTGAATATGGAAAGTTATCTATTGAAAAACTTGAGTTATCTATTGAATATAGAAGGTTATCTATAGAATAGCAGGAGTTATCTATCGAATCCGTTCATTTATCACCAAATAGGGACTAACGAATCATCTAACAGTTATTCTTCCGTTATCCGATTTCAGCCGGATTTGGTGCAATTCCTCGCCGAAGCGGCTGCGTGAATTCCGCTCGCCGTAAATATCGATTCGTCCGTGCCCGGTTTTCGCTAGGATGGTCGCATTCGTCGCCTTGTGAGTCGTCGCAATTTCAATGCTTCCATTATCGGTCCGGAAATCGATGTTGCGATCCAAATTTTCACCTGCAAGAACGATTCGGCCATTGTCCGTAATTGCTGTCAGCTCTCCATCGACTTGGTCGAACTCTATACGTCCATTATCAGATTCGGCATAGATCGATTCTGCTTCGACATGTCTCATCGTCACCCGGCCGTTATCGGTTTTTGCCTTCAAGCGGTCCGTTTGCACTTTCAAAATTTCAATGCGGCCGTTATCCGTCTCCGCTTCGAGCGAAGTGGCTGCAAGTTCTGCCAATTCAATGCGTCCGTTATCTGTGCGGCACTCGATTTGTTTCCCAATCAGTTTTTCGGCTTGGATCCTTCCATTATCCGATTTCATGGAAATGGATTGATACAATTTCTTTGGAATGAACACTTTCAATGCCACACCCTTCGTATTGAAATTGAACATGAACAACCAATGCGCTTTGTTTTTCAATTTGATCTTAAGTGTATCTCCGAGGACTTCCGCGGTGAGCTCCAGTCTTTCTTTCGTCCCTGTCAGCTCGATTCTCGTATCAGCCGAGTCGGAAGGGAGGACGGTAAGTGAGCCATGCTGGACATCGATATCCACCTTTGTGAAACTGTCATCCTGGATCGTGATTACTTCACTCGTTGGACTCGCAATACTATCATCTGCTTCTGCAAATGGATAGGCTTCCAACAGCTCAGCTGCGATCTTTGCAGGCGAGCCAAGGGATGCTGCAATTTCCTCTTCCGCTTTTCCATCATCGCGGCCATTCAAGAAGTATTCACGGATATCCTGGAGAATATCGTTTCTTTCATCTGCAGGCAAACGTTTTAAAGCTTGTTCCAGCTCACTAATAAATCGGTTTTCAGTCATGGCGAACGCCCTCCTCAATCAAAGTATTAACCCCTTCAGTAAAACTGCGCCATTCATTCAATTGTTCGTGCAAATAGTCCCGCCCTACATCTGTCAGTTTGTAATACTTGCGGGGAGGTCCTTCCGTCGATTCCTGAAGGTAAGTCGTGAAATAACCTTCTTTCGTCAGGCGCCGCAGCAATGGATAGACAGAGCCTTCGGAAATGGAAATCTGGTCCGAAATCTTCTGTACAAGTTCATAGCCGTATCGATCCTGTTTATCCAATAGAACGAGGACACACAAATTCAACACGCCTTTTTTGAATTGGATATTCATGAATCATTCTCCTTTCCGGTATTGTTCATTGAACAATACTGACTAATCAAACATACTGATTGGGTACAATATAGCACACGGTATTATTCATTGCAAGGTACTGTGGAAAAATAATTTATCCGAAACTTTTTCATTGACCGCACGTATAGGAGGTATGAAGTAGGAGGTGCACAACATGTTCGGAAGAAGAAAGTCGAAAACAGAAGAAGCAAGGACAACGTATTTCAGCGTCGGCATCATTTCGGTCAATGAACTGAACGATGACCAGTATGAAGCGTGGACAGACGAGTTGATGGATGCCGCTGAGAATGTAGGATCTACGACTTCTCTAATTCAAGCCAGCTGGGATGAAGAGCAATTGAAGATTCTTATAAAGCGTTTTCCGGAAGTAGAAATGAACGAGACATTTTTTATAATAAATGAAATTATCCATGAAGATATTGAGAAGGAAATCAAATTACTCGAGCAAAAACATAAATGGAAGAAGTTCTTTAATACGATTCCGCTGACGGATTATATTGACGCGGAGGATCGTGTAGTGTTGGACGCAAGTAAAACGCTTTTCTGTACAAATGATGTGCAGGAAGCAGCGGGATTCTTAAAAAACAGGCTGGAAGGGTAGTCAACTAAGGAGGAAACGGTATGGAAGGAAGTTATTTCGTTGGATGGGGAACGCTTGCGTTAATTAATGCGGGGATTGCACAAGGGAAAAATAGAAGCGGGCTGAATTGGTTTTTCCTATCATTGCTGTTAGGTCCATTCGCAACATTCTGCCTCGTCATTGCTGATAAAAGATAACTTTTTCAAAAATGCTGACATATGGTAAACTATTTCTGTACTCGAAATAAATAGGTGTAGGGGGAATTGGTAATGGCAGAAGTGAAGATCATCTTTGCAAAGGATGAATTGATTAGCGGAAGCGAAGCACAGAAAAATTTCGTTGAGCAGCAGAAGGCTGGCTATTGTTCGGTCTTGATTGAAGACACGCATTACGTCGTAATCAAGGAAGCCGAAACGGCAAATGTTGAAAAAGTCCGGGCGACGGCAGGAAACATAGCACGTGATTTGGCAACGCAAAAAGTGGATAAGGCGACTGTACAGCAAGGCGTCTTAGGGAATGTGTTTGCAGGTTTGCAAAAAGAGGATGTCCATACTGCTTTCGCGGAAGGTTGGGATCTCGGTTCCTATCAATTCTTGTCTTATAAATCAGAGGCGGAACGATTCAATACAGAACTTGAAGTTGATGAAAGCGATATGCAAGCAGCCATTCAAACAGGCAAAATACGTGCAGCTGCAACCGCCTTCTCACGTGACTTGATGAATGAATTGTCGGACGTCTTGAACCCTGAAACGTATCCTGAAGTATTGAAGCAAAAGTTCGAAGGCAAAGATGTTGAAGTAACAGTACACGGCAAAGAGCAGCTAGAAGAGATGGAAATGAACGGTCTACTGACGGTTTGCCGGGGAAGCAAATACAACCCATCATTTGTGGAAATCCGATATGAAGGGGATGCCACTAAACCGCTAGTCGCGCTCGTCGGAAAAGGCGTTACATTCGATACAGGTGGCATCAGCCTGAAGAGCGGCAAAGATTTAAGTGATATGCGTATGGATATGGGCGGTTCCGCGGCAGTTGCTGGAGCAATGCAGCTGCTCGTCGATTCACAGGCGAAAGTGAATGTCATCGCGTTGATTCCGATGGTTGAAAACACGCCGGATGCAAATTCCGTATTCCCTGGCGAAGTCATCCGTTATAAAAACGGCAAAACAGTCCAAGTGGGGAATACAGACGCAGAAGGACGCCTCATCTTAGCAGACGCACTAATCCGTGCGGGCGAACTGAATGCTGAATATATTGTTGACATTGCGACGTTAACAGGTGCCATTGTTAATGCATTAGGCTCGGAAATTGGCGGCGTCTTCGGCGATGAAGAATTGTCCTTCATCATGAAAAAAGTAGGCGATCAAAACGGTGACTTCGTCTGGCCAATGCCATTGGTCGAAGCATATGACAAGTCATTGGCAAGCGATTATGCAGACATGAATAATATCAGTTCATTGAACTTTGCAGGCTCGATCACGGCAGGCCTTTTCCTACGCCGCTTCGTGCCGGAAAACAGCAAATGGCTTCACGTTGACATGGCGGGCATGATGAGCAAGTCAAGTGCATCCGGGTATTATGCAAAATCTGCAACCGGCTATGGTGCTAGATTGCTGGCCGACTACACTGTTGAAATTTCGAAGTAATATAGCGCGAAGAGGGAGCTGTCCAAGATAAGCCAGGACAGCTCTTTTTATTACGATTGGAAGAAGTCGGCCAGCGCCCAAAACAGGGCATCCCGCGTCCAAAGTGAGGTGCTGCGCGTCCAAAACCAGCCTCGCTGCGTCCAAAGTACGTTGTTCAGTGTCCAAAGCCAGACATCCTATTTTATTAGATTCTCATCCTTTATCATGTTCGTTAAAAATTTTGATTATAATTTGGTAATGTAGTGTAATATATTGTGTATATAAAGAAATATCTGTTTTCAGGGAAGGTGATCTCTCAAATGATTAATAACGAAGACCCGATACAATTACTTGCTATACTCAATGAATTATACCCAGTAGAGTTACTTACGGTTCTAGCAGTAACAAATGAGATATTCCGATGTACTGCCAAACAAGATGTTTACTTCGCCAGAATCACCAATTACAAGTCTTACGAAGAACAGCTTGAAGAAGTTACATATACAAACTTCTTGAAAAAAGAAGGATTGGCAGTATCGCCAACAATTTCTTCATTGAATCGGAATGTAGTAGAAAAAATAATACTTGGCAGCAAAGAAGCATTAACCGTTCTATATAAAGCAGCCCCTGGTATCCATTTACCAAGAGATCAGTGGAACGCTGATGTATTAAAAGAATTTGGCCGACAAATCGGTAGATTACATCGTTTTTCAAAGAAATTTGAAGAGATCCATCCAGTGAAGCATATTAAAAATTGGTATGAGAATGAGGAATATGCTTTTCACAAATATATCCCTGAAGGGGAAAGTGCGATTAGGGATATTGCGCAAGACGTTTTATCAACGATTAAAGCGTTGCCACAAAACCGTTCGAACTACGGATTGCTCCATGGAGATTTGTGGTTAGAAAACGTATTGGTTGATGAAGGTTCGAAATTATCAATGGTCGATTTTCAAGACTGCGAGAAAAATTTCTATATTTTCGATTTGGCTGTCCCCATTTACAGCGCGATTGAATATTCTTTCGTAGGGGGAGGCAATATAGTCGATTATGGACGAGACGTCGCAAAAGCAGTTATTGACGGATACCAAGAGGAGAATGACCTTCCTGCTGAAATGCTTGAACACCTTCCATTGTTCATTAAACTAAAGGAAGTCTTCGAATACAGCATGATGCATATGTACTGGAATAAAGAAAAGCTAACAGAAGAGCAAATTCGAATCATGAACCATTATAGGATGAGAATTGAACGGAATCAGTCGCTACTAAGTTAAAACTACTGGTGAGTTGTAGAGGGGGAATATCTATGGAACAAAATACTACACAAGCTTACATACCACCTAAACATTTCGTTTCAGCAGCAACAATAGTACTCAATGACAAAAATGAAATTTTATTAATTAAAGGACCTTTGAGAGGCTGGGAGATGCCAGGTGGAATCGTTGAAGAAGGTGAGTCTTTGAAAGATGCAGCAATTAGGGAAACAAAGGAGGAGTCAGGTATTGAAATTGAAGTTCTTAAATTCTGTGGAATATTTCAGAATGTGAACAAATCAATTTGTAATACGCTATTTTTAGCTAAGCCAATCGGAGGCGAATTAACAACTTCACCAGAGAGTTTGGAAGTTGGTTTCTATACTGTCAAACAAGCTTTGGAAATGGTGACCCTGGGGAATTTCAGGCAAAGAATAGAATACTGTCTTGATAACAGTATTCAACCATTTTATGTGGAATTTTAGGACCTATGGCTAGGGGGATTAATTTGAAAATCAGGCTGTCGAAATACGATGAAAATTGGGTTCAAATGTTCAATGCTGAAGCTCTAATTTTAAGAGGAATATTCGGGGATGAAATCATCAAATTCGAACATTTTGGGAGTACCGCTGTTCCGGGGATGAAGGCAAAGCCTGTCATCGATATGATGTGTCTCGTGAAAGACATCAAGAAGATCGATTCGTTTAATGAACAGATGCTTTCGCTTGGATATAACGTTGTTGGTGAATGGGGAATCGAAGGCAGACGATTATTTCGCAAAGGTGGGGAAAAGAGAACCCATCATATTCATGTCTATCAGCAGGATAACTTACATATTCAAAGACATCTGGTATTGCGAGATTATTTAAGAGCGCACCCTGACGAAGCCGCACGATATACATCTTTAAAAGAAGAGTTGGCTCAACGATATGATGACACAGCTTTTTACAGCAAAGCAAAAAAGCCTTTTGTAGAGGAATTGGAACAGCGTGCGTTGATCTGGAATAAAAACCTGCAAGTATGAACCCTCCATAATGAGGGATGGGATACATGAGTTGGTTGGGATGTAACGAAACTACAAAGGGGATTAATAATGAAAAACTTCCGCTATGAAATAGTAAAGATACCTGCGTATCGAGGAGTCGGGTTAAAGTGGGATGGTCCGTACACAGAAATTACTATTCTGAAAGAACTTATTGCTAATATGAGTAGTAGAGTTCACGAGTTAGATCATACAATCAATCCAAAAGTGCAATTAGGATTGTCCTATCATCTTAGACCCGATGGATTTGTACATTATTCTGTATATGAAGTTGGTGAAGAACAAGAGCTCCCTGAAGGAATGATGGAAATAAACGTACCAGAAATGACATATTTAATGACACATCATACAAGAGAGCAAGACATCGGTCAAACTTATGGAAAAATATTGGAGTGGCTAAAAATAAGTGATTATGAACCTTACATTGAGCCGAATGTTGATTATTATGATGATTTACCAATAAAACACGAAAGGTATCCGAGTGATCGTGATGTAAATAACCCCCATTTTGATATTTATATACCTATACAGCGTAAAAAGTGAGGGATAGAACATTGATTTCATTAAAAGATGTTAAGGATGCCAAAGAACGAATTAGCGCTATAGCGCATGTTACGCCGATTCTACAATCAGAGCAACTCTCCAAAATATGTGGAAATCAGATGTTTTTAAAATCGGAGCATTTACAAAAGACAGGTTCATTTAAAATACGAGGAGCAAGCAACAAAGTCATACATACTATTGAAAATGGAGCGAAGTATGTAACAGCGGCATCTTCGGGCAATCACGGCCAAGCCGTTGCCTATATTGCAAATAAATATGGAGTTCCGGCAACAATTGTCGTTCCTGAAAACGTCAGTACGTGTAAAGTTAACGCAATACAGGCATACAATGGCAAGGTGGAAATGTGCGGTACTACTTCTGGAGAGCGATTGCCAAGAGCACAGGCGATTGCCGATCAAGAAAAAGGCGTATTCATTCCTCCGTATGACGACCCATTCATAATGGCAGGGCAAGGAACGATTGGATTGGAAATTTTAAACCAGGTGGAAAATGTCGACGTAATCATTGTCCCCATCGGAGGCGGGGGGCTCATATCCGGAATTCTGACTGCAATTAAAGAAACGAATCCGAACATCAAAGTGATTGGTGTAGAGCCTGAGCTTGCCAATGATACATACCTTTCTTTGCAAAATAAGAAAATTACCGCAATCAATGCTGCCGCTACCATTGCAGATGGATTAAGAACCAACCAGCCAGGTGACCTAACCTTCCCTGTTCTTGAGAAATATCTGGACGATATGGTCCTTGTTAGCGAAGACGAAATCCGTCAGGCATTCAGTTTCATTTTGGAACGCACGAAGCAACTAATAGAACCGTCAAGCGCCACAACAATAGCAGCCGCTATGTTCAATAAACTGAACATCCAAGGTAAAAACATTGTAACCGTCATCTCTGGTGGAAACGTAGATTTAGATAAAGTTCATCAGTATATTGTTACTACTACGAGGTGACTGATTCTAATACATTGTCCGTTTCGTAAAGGGTTTTAGGAAGTAGCTAAATTGGGGGTGAGTTATATGTTATTGGTATATATTGTTATTGGACTATTTATTTTGTATTTAGTCATCTTTGCAGCAGTAAAGGATGCGATTGATAAGTCGGAAGTTGGAAAGTTACTAATAATGAAGTATAGAGTTAACAATAAAACTCTTCCGGTCAGTGACGAGGAAATAGAAAAGGAGTTAGAAGACGATTTTAAGGATTAGAAATAGGGGATGATAAATAGTAAACTAAAGGTCACGTTAGTAGGGAAATAAAGGACATAACGCTAAATACGTTATGTCCTTTATTGCTAGTTAGTGAATTTCTCAATTTCATCCTTATGATCATCCACTAACGTATCTAACAACTGATTTATTTTTTTGTCGAATTCTTCTACTTCATCAGCTTCAACAGATTCAAATGTCTGCCCAAGCATCTCTTCAATGTAAGCAATCATATAAACGCTTGTTTCACTCATTATTTCATAATGTTTAACGAGATACTCATCTAGATCCATTCCCAGTTTTTTAGCTTGGGATTCTGGGAATTGACGTCTTTCTTTTGCCATTTCACTGTCGTCGTCCTTTGGTGGATAAAGCTCTACTACTGAACTTTTCGTTTCCTGAATTTCTTGGAGTTTGTCAGACACATCGAGATTCAATCTCTTTGCTTCTTGGACGGCTAATTTCGCTTTTATCATCCCATCTAGATTCTCTAAAACTTTATCATCCTCATATAAAAAGCGCAGTTCACCGACTGTAATTTCTTCCCCTCTTACAATGGCCGCAACGTCGTCATCCTCATACTTGGAAATAGAATTGCATCCAGCCAGGATTAGTAAACAGCTAAGAAACATGACACTTGTAATTCTTTTCATTCATCCCACCCCTTTGTTTACATGAACACTCCTCATTCATTCACAAACAACAATTTGCCGCTCGAAGGTCCCCTTTTTCGCAACACAGCGATCAACGATTTCGAAGCCTGCTTCAGTAATCATATGATCCATTGGTTCAATCGTGACAACGACCAGTCTCGAAGTAATTCGTCTAGCGTCTTTTAAGATTTCCTGTTGTCCTTCAGCGGTGATGTGCGTGAAGAGATTATAGGGCATGTCAATAATCGCAGCATCATATGTATCCGTCACATCGGAAATAGGGCCGATGACAACTTCCCCCTCCAACCCGAAGTGGGCGAGGTTCTTCCTCGAGCCGAGACAGACGAGAGGGTTGATGTCTCTGCCGACAATGTCAATGCCCATGGAGCGCGCTTCTACCAAGACCGTGCCGATTCCGCAACAAGGATCGATTGCCCGAATCCCTTCCGGATGCGGTACGGCGATGTTTGCGACAGCCCGGGCAACGCGTGTACTCAGCGCAGTGGAATACATATGAGGCTTTTGCATATGAAACCGCCAGATCGGCTCGCTCTCCACTAAAATGCCGAAATGCCAAATTTCATCCAGTGAGACAATCCCGAAATTGACCTTCGGCTCCAGTAAATCCGCTTCCCCTTGGATAACTTCACCGATCTTCCGCTCAATGCTGCGCCGCTCCGGATGATGGAGTTTTGCAGTCGTGTCAAGGGCGATCGAGTTCAGGCAAGTCACTTTGAATGATTTATGGGTGACAAATTCAGATGCCTGCTCGATTAGTTCGTCCAAATTGTTCCCGGAGAATAGTACTTCAAGTCGCTCCTTCATGAAAGGGCTCCTGCTCGGATCGATCTTTACACTGCTCTTGATGAGATTCGATGGCCCGTCAAAACCGAAAAAGGCCCTCATTTCCAACCGACAAAGATCATGTTCGTCAGTTTGCCTTACATATGTGTAGATGAATTCTTTGTTTTCAACTTCAAATGCATGTTTCAATTTGCCGCCTCGATCCCTTCAAGCAATTTGAAGAGGAACTGATAGGCGAGGTCAATGGCATCTTTTATTGCCATGTCCTTTTGGAAGCCGTCAAGTTGGTCGAGAGGAATATTTACATCCCAAAGACCGTCCTTGTCTGAGAACATTGCGCTATAAGTTTTCAAACCGAGATTTTCATCCAAATAGTCCTTCAGGAAAGCACCCCATTTTTTCTGGACTTTCAAACCGAAGAGGACAGTGAACGTCCTGAAGACATCATCCATTTCAATAGCGATACCATCGATACCGATTGTTTCGAATGCATCCGATTCAACATACAAGAATTCCTCGGCATTTTTGGAGAAATAAGAGACAGGCTCTTTCATGAAGGAATCCTGTTCTTCCTTGAGCACAACTTCTGTCTCTTTCAAGCATCTCTCAATGACTGGAAAGCTCCATTCTTTATTTTCAACTTCAATGTTTTCAGTAAGTAAACCTTGTTTAACAGCGTACTCTCTTTCAATCGGGAACAATGAAGTACCGTCTTGAGAGACTAATTTAGCGATTTTATCTTTCAACATGGAAGACACTCCTTTTCACTCACAAGTATACATCACTTCATAACTCTTATGCCGGGTTATTCATCCGGATACCAAGGATTCAAATGGATGAGCACTTCATCCACATCTGCATGTTCATTGATGATTAAATTTCGGATTTCACTCGAAATGTCATGGCCTTCCTGGATCGTCAACGTTCCGGAAATGCCGATCCGTAAATCGACAAGTACATAATGCCCGTGCTCGCGCGCACGTAGTCTGTCAATCCTTTTCACTTCAGGGACCGTACGAATCAACGCGGCAAATTCCCGGAGCCGCTCTTCGGACACGTTTTTTTCCATCAGGATGTCCATTGAATCTTTCCCTATCTCATATGCAAGTCTGAGGACAAGCACAGAGACGATTACCCCTGCAAAAGGGTCTCCGTATAACAGGAAAGGGATATGATAAGCGTCGCCGATCAATGCCAAGCCGATACCGACAACAGCTGCGAGCGATGCATAGACGTCTGCCAAATGGTCATACGCCGTAGCAATCAAACCTTTACTGTTCACTTTCTTGCCAATGCGCATCGTGTAGATATAGAGGGCCTGCTTCCAGATGAGGGATATGATGGCTGTGAGTAGGGCGATGACACTCGCTTTCGCCGGATCCTCAAAAAAAGCTTTGACTGCTTCGTATCCGATATATATGGCTGCAATCCCTAAAATGATCGCAACAATGCCAGACCCAATGACTTCAGCTTTTCCATGACCGTAAGGATGATCGTCATCAGCAGGACGTTGTGAATATCGCATGGACGTCAATGCGGCAGCTGATGCGACGACATCTCCCGCGTTATGGAAGCCATCCGCCAGTAAAACGGGACTGTTGAACAGCACCCCAACGAGGATTTTCAGGACGGTTAAAACGATATTACTCATCAAGCTGATCCATATCGCAAAAACTGAAGCGATGGAATGGTTTTGGTTAGTTGACATTAATCTGGCCTCCAAGCATTTTTTCCCTAGGGAAACAAAAACCCTTGACATATTGTTGTCAAGGGTTGGGCAAAATATAATTTATTGGTGCAATCATCATATACATTTATCATGGTCATCACTCTTTTTTCGTCAGTCAGTAAAGCATAGCACTAACCACCAGTGTGGGCAAGGAATCGGCAAAGAATGACAAAGGTTGCAACTTGAATCGGATTTCATTGCAATTGCTAGATCGATTTATTATAATACAATATAATGAATAAAAATACATATGAGAGGTTGATACTATATGAAACTTTGGGGAGGCCGTTTTACAAGCCGCGCTGATGAAATTATGGAGCAGTTCAACACGTCATTGCCTGTTGATTATAGATTATACAAGGAAGATATAGCAGGAAGCTTGGCACACGTCGCGATGCTTGTCCATACCGATTTACTGACTCCTGAAGAAGGGGACTTGCTCGTACAAGGATTGGAATCGATAAAGCATGATATTGAAAACGGTGACCTCGACATTGAAGGGGATTATGAAGATATCCACTCTTTCGTAGAGATGAATTTGACAGAACGAATCGGGGAAACGGGGAAGAAGCTCCATACCGCGCGCAGCAGGAACGACCAAGTGGCGGTCGATATGCGCCTGTATGCAAAGAATAAAGCGGTCGAAGTCATAGACGGCTTGCAGACTCTGATCGATTCCTTGCATGCAAAAGCTGCAGCGAATAATGTCATCATGCCAGGATATACACATTTGCAACGAGCACAAGTCGTCACATTCGGCCATCATTTAGGAGCCTATGAGCAAATGTTCAAGCGTGATAAAAAACGTGTCGGCAATGCGCTGGATTTATTGGATGAAAACCCGTTAGGATGCGGAGCGCTTGCAGGTACTACACATAATATCGACAGAAACGTGACGACTACACTATTAGGCTTTTCGAAACCGGTCGATAACTTTCTTGACGGTGTGAGCGACCGGGATTATATGCTGGAACTCATGTCCGACTTCTCCATTATCATGATGCATTTGAGCCGTTTAAGCGAAGAGCTGATTTTATGGAGCAGCCAGGAATTTAAATTTATCTCGATGGCAGATGCATACTCGACGGGCAGCAGTATCATGCCGCAGAAGAAAAACCCGGACGCAGCTGAACTCATCCGCGGCAAAACTGGAAGAGTGTACGGCTCCTTATTCGCTTTATTGACGACATTGAAAGGTTTGCCTCTGACGTATAACAAAGACATGCAAGAGGATAAAGAGCAGTTTTTTGACGCGCTCGATACTGTACTTGATTGCATGGAGATCATGTCGAAGATGATCGACACATTGACAGTGAATGCAGACAATATGAAAGCGGCCATCAAAGCCGGCTTCCTGAATGCAACTGAAGTCGCCGATTATTTGGTAGCGAAAGGCACACCGTTCCGTGACGCCCATGAAATCGTCGGTAAAATCATCATTTATTGCGAAGCGGAGAAGAAAGCGATTGAAGATTTGACTGTGCAGGAGCTTGCTAAGTTCAGTGAGAAAATCGAAGATGACATTTACGACTATATCGACTACGAAAATATTTTGACGAAGGGGAATAAGGGGTTGATGAGGGAAGTCGGCGAGTAAGCGAATACGCCGGGAAACCGTGTGCTCATAAAAGTCGTTTTTGAGCTCATAAAACCAGAAAGCCAGAGGGATTTCCTCTGGCTTTTCTCATACGCTCTGAATTCTATAATGAATCGTCAAAAACGGTATCGAAAAAATCCACATTTCATGCCTTGCGGTCAGCGAGCCGTCTCCTTCTCCGCGAACAACGAAATTTTCCTCTAGCGGCAGTCTAAAATACTTTCCTAATTTCGTTGTCAAATAGATACCCGCGTCTGAATCAGGAAAAATTTTCATGCTCGTCAGCTGCAAGTCATCTCCATGTTCGATCAACTCCAAGACGCCTGTCATCGTGGAACAAGGGAGCGGCAATGCGATATTCATGAAATACCGTCCTTCTTTCGTTTGATGTGAGGAATAAAGGGCGATGAATGCATAGTGTTCATCCACCTTTCGGATCCAAGCGCGGACATCCTCCCGTCCATCCACGCCATTATGTAATGTAAGTATATCGCCCGTCATTTCAACCTCATTCCGATGGAGCGGCAAATTGATCTGCTCCGTTCTCCGGCTAATGAATGAATAAAAAAATGCAAATGGCTTGAACCATCGATGCCAATGGACAGTGGCGAACAGGCGGTAATCGATCGTGTTTTCGTAAAAATCCAGGATACGAGGCGAAACCTTGTTTATTCCATAAAGATTCATGTTATCAACAAGACCTCTATGCTTACCCGGCTCGCCAAGCTGAGCGATACGCTGCTTTCCTTTTACTCTACTAATCGGGAAATTTGGTTCTTTATAAACGGAAGAGGGAACGGACAACGCCCATCCAACAATGCCAAATAGCGCAAAGACAATGCAATTCAAGACGCCATGGAAGCGAAGCATGAAGTCAATCGTAATGGAAGTGAGACCGAAACCATTTCCTAGTACGTAAAGGAGCGAGAAGACTATTGTGAGACCGAGCGACGTGAATGAAGTGACGATGAGCCATTTTTGCATACGGGTCGGAAAGCGCGTACGCCATGCAATTGCGATTAATCCAGCCAATCCGACGATGTAAAGGAGTACAGAAAACAACTCGATCCATCTTGAAAAGGTAATGCCGATTGCGACGACCATCGGTGCTGCCAATAAGAGTCCTGTGAAAAACGAAAAGGACTTCGGCTTATACAGCCTTCCCAGAAGTCCAATGAAAATAGGCAATAAAAATGCGGAGTAATGGAAATGAATGCCGGTCAGCCAAGTTAATAATGGGGTGAAGCCCGTATCAATATCCGCTATATAGGCAAAATACCAACCACCGCCGAGTGCTATGTACATCATCCCGAGATCGATTGAAAACTCCTCGATATTTGTGAATCCGCGGCGCAAAAACCGGGTCAGTCCATACAATGCAATGATAACTGTGAACGCCAAATAGATGATGGCAGGAATCGCGGACCATTCAGGTGAAAATAGTTGGATGATAGCAATCGATATATAGGCTGGAATCGCAAAAAAAGAATAGAACCTCGAAAACCAATCCCCACGCTTCATTACTGAACGAAGTGCTATCGGTACATAAACGATCTGCGCAATTGTCAGCAATAAAAATGGCCACGGCTCCTTACTAAAAACTGCTATGATCATAAAGAATAGAAAGTGGATAAGCACGAATTTACGCATCTTGGACAAACTCCCCTTCATAGGAAAAGACATGGCCGATCAGCGGATTCCGTACGTTTACGTTTATACGATAAACCGCGGCCGCTTCATCATAACATTCCGTCACCGTCGCTAAACCTTGCAAGAGCTTTGGTAAAGGCAACTCGACTTTGCCGAGGACGAGGCGTTGATTCAAAGAATGGATCGTCAGCGAACCATCATCCGAAACGTCGAAAGCCAAATCGGAATAGACTAGTGGCGGCTCCCCGAGATAATCTTTTATGACAAGGCGTTTTTCATCCAAGCTCATCAACGCATTGAAATAGCGCTTTGTCGTACCGAAATGAAAGATGCGCTCCCAATGAATTTGACTTTCGCCATTGGAGCCAAGAAAGGCTGTGTTCTTGATTGAAAATGGAACGTTTATTCCTCGTTCCGGGAATAGCAGTTTCCAGTTGACACCAATCTTGAAAAGGGGATATAGCCACTTAGGGCCTCCTTTAATTTCCTTCATTGTTCCCGTCGCTTCAAAAACATTGCCATCTGCAAGGTCATAACGTTTTTGCAGCATCGGATGCAACCGTTTGAAATTTTCTCCGAGAACCGTTCTATAAATTGACACTTGTCCATTCACCTTTTCCTTTTGCAACTTTTTGCTGTAGGGACGTCTTCACTCGTCCAATAACCGATAAGTGATAGAACAAACAATGACAGATTGAATGTCACTGGGTTAAAGGGGTGCATAGCCACGTCAGGAGCCGCAATGATCGCTGCAACGGTGAGTAAAGGAAGACTGCTATCTGAATGGCGAATAAATGCTTTTTCTTCTGATAAAAGAACCAAAGAATCCCTAACAGCACCTCAGCGATGCCAATGCCGATTATCATTGCAGTTAGTTTTGAATCCTCCAGGGGTAATGCGCTCGCCAACATCCGTTTCTCCTCGGGGTGGTTCCCGATGATTTTTGGAATAAGTCCATGATAAATCCATATGAAGGAAAACAGTATGGCAAGTCCATATGTCGAGAAAAAGCGGAAGTATTGGGAACGGGGAGCTTCCCCTTTCTCAAGCCATCGTTTCAACACATCGAAACTGAGGGCAGTGCCCCATCCAATGATAGGGCGGAAGATGAATGTATCAAACGCTTTGCCGAACTTACCAAAATTCGGATCATAATCATATTGCGTTAAAAATCTCGTCCCTTCTTGCCGGAGCTCATATTTCCAGTATCCTTTTCCTTCCTTAATTGGCGAAAACCATTGATCAGTTCCGAAATGAAGAGAGGAAGACCGCGTGCCATCTCCTTTATTGAATGTCCCTGTACTTTTCCCCCAGCCTTCAACGGTGAATAGGGGAGTGACGCTCCGTTTGTACGTGAACTTCTGCGGCTCGCCATCTTTTTTCGGCAAATAGGTGATGGAGGAGAACCTCAGATCCCACTGCGAATGCAAGTCCGGATCTTGAGAAGCATTCCATACATTATCTATATTTGAATCAATCTCTATTTCAACGTAAATAGGCTTTTTTTTCATACATTTTCACCTCATAGCAATGACGATTTTGGAAAAGATAGGTTGCTGAACTGGAGTATGAAAAGTTATCGGTCATTTTCACAAATTTATCGTTCATTTCGCTAAAGATATCGATCAATCTAACATAGTTATCGATCATTTTCTAACAGTTATCGGTCAAATTTCGGAATTTATCGTCATTTCGGGACTAATGACTCAACGGGTTCTAACTATCTCGAATCAACCGCAAGAAAAAAAGGAGCCTCTAAGCTCCTTTTTTTCATCCCATTATATTGTAGCCACCATCGACGTAAATGATTTCGCCGGTTACACCGCTTGAAAGATCGCTTAACATCGCAATTGACATCTTCGCGACTTCCTCATTAGTAATATTGCGTCTCAACGGAGCTTTTTCTTCGATTTGCCCCAAAATCGTGTTGAAGGAAGGAACGCCTTTCGCGGAAAGGGTACGGACTGCGCCTGCTGATATCGCATTGACGCGGATCGCTTCTTTCCCCAAATCATTTGCCAAATATTTGACAGATGCTTCAAGCGCCGCTTTTGCTACACCCATGACATTATATCCGTCAAGGACCCGTTCTGCACCTAAATAGCTCATTGTGATGATTGAGCCGCCTTCTGTCATATAGCGGCGCGCTTCCCTAGCTGTCGCCACCAATGAATAAGCGCTTGAATCTTGTGCGAATGCATAGCCGCTCCTTGATGTTTCGACAAAATCATTGCGTAAATCTTCTGCATGCGCAAATGCGATCGAGTGGACAACTCCGTGGATTGTTCCGAGAGTTTCACCGATCAATGTAAATGCATGTTGAATGCTTTCATCTTCATTCACATCACATTGGACGATCATCTTCGGTTCCAGTCCATTGCTTTCCAATGCTTTCTCGAGCTTGGCAAGGGAACGTTCTTTACGGTACGTGAAAATAACGTTCGCACCGACTTCAAAAAGGGACTTCGCTACACCCCACGCAATGCTTCGCTCGTTTGCAACACCCATGACGACAATGTTCTTTCCTTTAAGCTTCAATAAATCTTCCATAATGGCCTCCTCAATCGGTAGAAAACTATCACCTAATATTAGTACCTGATAATAACAATAGTATAGCATATTCTCCTTTAATTCAAAACTCCAATCATAAAGCAGGGAATGAAAAATTAATACAAAATTTATAATAATACAGTTGACTTTATATTTATGCATACGTATACTATTCCTAACGATAAAAGGGGTGGGAGACATGAAGATAGGAATCATCGGTTCTACCGGGTATGGCGGGCTTGAATTGATTCGATTGCTGCACAATCATCCGGAAGTGGAACAAATCGATTTATTCACATCATCAGATGAAGGGACATCGTTTTCCGCCAAATTTCCACATGTCACGAACATGTATGATCAGCCTCTTCTAAAAATCGATCGTGATCAATTGAAGGGCTATGACGTCCTGTTTGCGAGTACACCGGCGGGAGTGACGAGCCATTTACTGCCACCGCTTATCGGCAGTGGACCTAAACTGATAGATTTGTCCGGCGACTTCCGTTTGAAAGATACAGCGGAGTATGAGCAATGGTATAAGAAAACTCCTGCACCAGCTGAAGCGATTGAGCAAAGCGCATACGGATTGACGGAATGGAATTACGAAACAATTAAAAACGCGCAGCTCATTGCGAACCCGGGCTGCTATCCGACTGCAGTGCTACTTTCTTTACTGCCGTTACTTAAAGAGAGACTGATAGATCCCTCGGGACTTATCATCGATGCGAAGAGCGGCGTGTCAGGAGCCGGGAATACACCGGGGCAGATGACGCATTTCAGTGAAACAAATGAAAACTTTTCCATTTATAAAATACATGAGCACCAGCATATTCCCGAAATTGAACAAGGGATTGCCCAGTTTAGTAATCAAAAAGTTCCAGTGACGTTCACAACACATCTCGTTCCGATGACGAGGGGGATAATGGCTACGAGCTATGCACCCGTGAAGACGAGCGTCACGGAAGAACAGCTTGTCAACCGTTTGAAAGACACCTATGAGGGCAAGCCATTTGTGAGGATCATGAATCAATCGAAGAAATTTTGCACGAAGCAAGTGGCCGGTTCGAACTTCTGTGATATTCACGTGAAAGTGGATCCTAGGACGAATAGGGCAACGATCGTTTCCGTTATCGATAACTTGGTGAAAGGGGCTGCCGGGCAGGCAGTCCAGAATATGAATGTGCAATTCGGTTTGGATGAAACGACAGGATTGACACAAGTTCCATTATTCATTTAAAGAGGAGGAATTGGTATGGCGGTAGCTGTTCAACAATTGAAACCCGTATCAGGCAAAAATATTGCAACACCTAAAGGGTTCAAAGCGGTCGGCATCCATTGCGGACTGAAGCATAAGAAATACGATTTGGCGGTATTGCTAAGCGACGTTCCGGCGAGTGTCGCGGGTGTATTTACAACGAACGCCATCCAGGCGGCCCCTCTTGTAGTGACGAAAGAAGTTGTGCACAAAAACGGGAAGATGCAGGCGGTCATCGTCAATTCAGGCAATGCGAATGCATGCACGGGGAAACAGGGCATGATCGATGCGCTCACGATGCAAGAGAAGACGGCTCAGCAATTCGGCATCGCACCGAACTTGGTTGGAGTCGCCTCGACAGGTGTTATCGGTGAGAAATTGAATATGGAACCTTTGTTGAAAGGGATCGAACAGCTGAAGCCGACAAACACGCTTGAAGGGTCCATTCAGTTTTCTCAAGCAATCTTGACGACAGATACGGTCACGAAGAACACTGCTTACCGAACAGAAGTGGATGGCAAAGAAGTCATCATCGCGGGAACAGCGAAAGGTTCAGGAATGATTGAACCAAATATGGCAACGATGCTCGGCTTCATAACGACCGATGCGAAAATTGACTCTGTCCATTTACAGGGAGCGTTGAAGTCTGTAACTGATGTGACATTCAATTCGATTACCGTCGATGGGGATACGTCCACGAACGATATGGTCCTCGTACTTGCGAACGGCATGGCGGACAATCAACCATTATCTCCTGCCCATCCTGACTGGGACTCCTTCATCAAAACCTTACATGCAGTCGCACAAGATCTTGCGAAAATGATTGCAAAGGATGGGGAAGGGGCGACAAAGCTCATCGAAGTGGAAGTGGAAGGAGCTCTGACAGACGCAGAAGCGAGGAAAATTGCGAAGACGGTCGTCGGGTCTCCATTAGTTAAAACAGCAGTGTTCGGTTGCGACGCGAACTGGGGAAGGGTCATTGCAGCGGTCGGGTATAGCGGTGCGTCAGTCGATCCTCTAGGAATTACAATTAAGATTGGTGACACGCCAGTCGTGAAGGACGGCGAACCGGTTTTCTTCTCGGAAGAGCAGCTGCTACATTACTTGAAACAGCCTGAAGTAAAGATCTACGTCGGGTTGAATAAAGGAAATGGCCACGGAATAGCATGGGGGTGCGATTTGACATATGACTACGTTCAAATCAATGCTTCTTACCGATCGTAAACGGATTGTCATTAAGCTCGGAGGCAGTATGCTCGAAGGGTTGCAAAGCGGTTTTTTTACGAAATTCCACGAAATGAAAAGTGCCGGCTACGAAATTGTCATCGTCCATGGAGGCGGGCCTTCCATCAATACAGCGTTAAAGAAGAATGCGATTGCGTCGAACATTGACAATGGCATTCGGGTCACTTGCGATCAATCCATCGCAATCGTGAGGGATGTCTTAATCGGTGAAGTGAATCCATCACTTGTCCATCAGTTGAATCGTGAAGGCATCGATGCAATTGGACTGAGCGGATTCGACGGGAAACTATTGTCGTGTACTTTACTCGATAAAGACCGATATGGCTTCGTCGGTGACATACAACATGTGAATGACCGTCTGCTTGAAAAATTACTAGCCAGTGGAATTGTTCCTGTCGTCTCATGTATCGGTGCGACGGAATGCGGTAAACCGCTCAATATCAACGCGGATACAGTTGCTAGCAAAATTGCGCTAGCGATTGGTGCGGAGAGTCTCCTGTTTGTGACGGATACACCTGGAATAAAGATCGGAAATGAAATTCAATCTGCCGTCTCGTCAAGTGATATCGTGAAATGGATTGAGGATGGGGATATATACGGTGGGATGATCCCGAAAGTGAATGCTGCAATCGACTGCTTGGATGCCGGCGTGCCATCCGTCCAAATTGCAGATCAGCATTTGGCAGGCACAACAATCGGATTTGAGGAGGTCTTCAGTTGAGTACGTTATTCAAAAATTATGCACGGCGACCGGTGCATCTCGTAAAAGGCGAGGGGACAGTCGTTGAAGATGCAGATGGCAAGCAATATCTCGATTTCACAAGCGGCATAGCTGTTGTCAGCCTAGGACATGCACATCCTGCAATCGTCAATGCGATTCAAGTTCAAAGTGAAAAGCTGTGGCATGTATCGAATTTATTCGAAAGCCCAGAGCAGGGAAATCTCGCTGCTTCATTAATGAATGACACGCACTTCTCTCATGCTTTCTTTTGCAATAGCGGAGCGGAAGCGAATGAAGCGGCCATCAAGCTCGCAAGAAAGCATACAGGCAAATCGACGATCATCACCTTCGACCAATCATTTCATGGGCGAACATTCGGAGCGATGGCGGCGACAGGCCAGGATAAAATCAAGCAAGGATTCGGCCCAATGCTTGAAACGTTCAAGACGGTGCCGTTCAATGACTTGTCATCTCTGGAAGCGGTGATCGATGATGATGTAGCGGCGATCATGCTTGAAGTGATCCAAGGGGAAGGTGGAATCCACGCAGTAACTCCCGAGTTCGCTACTGTCATTTCTGACATTTGCAAGTCGAAGGGGATTTTATGCATTGTCGATGAAGTCCAAACCGGCATCGGTAGAACTGGTACACGCTACGCCTACGAGCAGTCGGGTTTAAAACCCGACATTATGACACTCGCCAAAGGATTGGGTGGGGGCTTCCCGATTGGGGCGATGCTCGGAATAGCTGAACTATTCGATTCGTTCGGACCTGGAACGCATGGCACCACATTCGGAGGGAACCCGCTTGCTGTCGCAGTTGCGCAGACAGTAGTGGATCATGTTTTCGACAAAAATTTTCTGAAGGATGTCCAGGAGAAATCCGAAGCTTTGATTCAGAGATTGAAAGAGAGCCTGCCGCCTGAACAATTCGACATCCGCGGAAAGGGATTGCTCATTGGCATCGATTGCAAGGGAGACGTTTCTCCTTACATCCGCCAAGCGGAAGAAGCAGGGCTCCTTATCGTGCAGGCCGGTTCCGATGTAATTCGCTTGCTGCCACCGTTGACTGTCACTGAGGAGGAAATCGACCAGGCAGTCGACATCTTGACTTCCATTGTACTCGTGCCATCGACTATATGATAAAAAAAGCGGATCTCCCGGACTGGGGAAATCCGTTTTTCTCTGGTTTGGAATAGGTGATTAGTCCTGAGAGGAGCATAACTCACCTCAACTCGCGAAAACCTCGCAAAGATTGCGCCAAAACGGTCTCACACTCGCGCATAACTCGTTGGGGTTACGCCAAAACGCCACTCACCTCGCTCAAACCTCCCACTAACACCGTCTCTTAAGAAAGATCTCCCATTATGATATGCTCAAATAGCATTTATCACGGAAGAGAGGCGATAGGATGAAGCTCGAAGAAACACAAAGCTACACTAAGCAACTTAGCTTCGGGAAAAAAACTTGGTTATTGATTATCGGTATTATCTTTATCGCTTCAACGTTACGTTCACCTTTGACGTCCGTTGGCCCGATTATCGGTCCGATACGGGATGGGCTGGGAATGTCGAATGTACTGGCGGGCTTAGTGACGACAATCCCTCTTTTGGCGTTCGCCTTCATATCGCCAATAGCTCCTAAACTATCGAAGAGGTTCGGTATGGAGTTGACTCTATTCATCTCTCTATGTTTATTGACGGTCGGCATCTTAATCCGTTCGGCTGGATCCATATTGTTTTTAGTCGCTGGGACGTTCCTTATCGGTGTCGCTATCGCGTTCGGGAATGTATTGTTGCCAGCCTTGTTGAAATTAAGCTTTCCATTACATATTGGGTTAATGACGGGAATCTACTCGGTCGCCATGAACATATCAGCGACAACGGCTTCGGGCATCAGCGCACCGATTGTACTCAATACACAATTCGGTTGGCAAGGTGCATTGGGGATATGGGCTGCCTTATCCGCGCTAGCGTTGCTATTATGGATACCTCAGCTGAAAAACAGAGTATCCTTGCAAACGGTAGATGAAAAAGCATCTATAGAGAAATCACCTATCTTATGGCGCTCACCGATTGCTTGGGCGGTCACGTTTTTCATGGGGCTGCAGTCATTGCTATTTTATTGTACAGCTGCATGGCTGCCTGAAATACTCATATCTGAGGGCATGACGGCCGAGAAAGCGGGCTGGATGTTTTCCCTTTTACAATTATCACAGTTGCCGATGACATTCATCATTCCAATTCTCGCAGGAAAATTGAAGGATCAGCGGATGATCGTAGTCGGCGTAGCGGCTTTATATTTGATTGGCTATGGCGGCGTTCTCGCAGGGGGATTATCGTGGACTCCATTATGGATGATTGCAATCGGGATTGCCGGCGGTGCTTCCTTTGGACTCGCAATGATGTTTTTCACACTGCGGACGGAGACCCATACAGAGGCCGCTGAGTTATCAGGAATGGCCCAATCATCAGGCTATCTGCTAGCAGCTATCGGACCTGTGCTATTTGGGTTTCTTCATGATGCGACGGGTTCTTGGAAAAGTCCGTTGTTGATTTTTATGCTAGCTTCATTGCTCTTCCTTATTTTTGGATTGAAAGCAGGTCGAGATGAAAAGGTGACAGTTTAAAATGAATGTAACTTTTACCAATCCACTCCGTCTGATTCATTGAATAGCCGAAGTAAGGAGAGAGAGATTATGAAAAAAATTGGAGCAGTTGCATTAACCGCATTATTGGCAGGAAGCGCGTGGACACCTTTTGCAGTTCAGGCAAACGAAGACGTGATTCAAATGGAAAAAGAAGAAGTGAAGGATGCTTCGGAGTATGTGAGAGCGATAGGGGTTATTACGAATATCGAGGACAGGGATAACGATCTGATGGTAACTGTCGAAAATGAACAAGGTCTTATCACGATTTTCCGCATTCAAGACAAGACACTTCTATTCAATAGCGGTACGACAAATGACATGAAGCCGACCGACTTGAAAAAGGACATGAAAGTGGAAGCGTATTACGATAAAAACAAGCCGATGATCTTGATTTATCCAGCGCAAATTACACCGGAACTTTTCTTTGTCATCGATGAAGAAAAACAGGGCAGCGTCAAAGTCAGTAAATTCGATGCAGATTTCCTCAGCTTGGATAAAGAACTGAAGCTGAACATTGGGGAAGAGACGACAATCGTTAACGAAGAGGGCAAGAAAATTAGTAAGGCTGAGTTGAAAGGCAAGGAATTGGTCGTGTTTTATTCAATTACGACAAGAAGCTTGCCGCCACAAACGCCCCCTACTAAAGTTATCGCACTTGACCCATTGACCGATGAGGGCACGGGTGAAGGAGTAGAGGAAACTCCTGTAACTCCGGAGATTCCAGAATCCATAAGTGACATAATTGAAAGCGACCATTACATGAAAGACGGCGTGAAGATGATTCCGTTGCGCAAAGTTGCGGAAGAGCTCGGGTATTATGTGCTCTCCCAGTCAAAAATCAATGGAGCACTTCTCACAAAAGGGAATGTCTCTTTTACAATCACTCGCGGTGAGAAAATGTACGGCTACAATAAAAGCCTCCAACAATTCACCATTGCGCCTGAGTTGATTGGCGGCAATAAAACATACGTGTCTGAAGACATTCTTGAATTGCTGCTTAGCAACGATTAATTACTATATAGCCCGGAGCTGCTTACGATAGCAGAATTCCGGGCTGTTTTTTGTTCAAACGAGAGGGTGACCTATAAGTGTACACACTTCTTTGACAGTCTTCTCATACAATGAAATAGGATGGGGAATGTCACTCACACTTAGAAGGAAGTGTTTGAGTTGTATAAAAAAAATAATAATGGAAATCAAAATCCTGCGTATACACTAAATGATTTATTAAAAGGGAAAGACTTAGAAATCATTGCAGCATCACTTCTATTATTAGGAAAGCTACGAGTGGATTCTGTCATACTTTTCCGTAATAGCCCAACTGTTACGGTGACATTACTCGGTGCTTTCCAAGATGAAGCGAAAAATGGTAATAAAATGGCTGATTTCTTAAGTGAAAATGGAGATATTACAATTGATGAAATTTTTGAAGGCATTCAAAGTCGTATGAATAGAGGATAGGAGAGATAAGAATGGTCGGCAACACGACAGGTAACAATACGACCGGTTTTTCAGGGACTTCATTCATAAACATAGTCATTCTAATTATTTTATTGTTATTAGTCATCTTTGGTTCTGCTGATTTAAGCAAACTCACCGGTGCACCTTAATGGTGAAAAAACGAGTATCAACAGCATAGTAAAAGGGCTGCCAGACTTAATTTCAAGTCATGGGCAACCCTTTTATTTTATGACAAACGTTCTTTGAAATCCTCATAACCAAATTCCTTGATGACTTTCGGACCGTCTGCAATAGTATTCAGTACGATTGCAGGTAACTCCATCCCGTTGAATGTGTTGTTCTTCACCATGGAATAATGGGCCATGTCACAGAAGACAAGCCTATCCCCGGCAGTTAACGGGTGATCAAACGAGTAATCTCCGATAACATCCCCCGCCAAGCAAGTTGGTCCGCCAAACCGGTATGTGATTGTTTTTTCGTTAGGCAGCCCTGCACCGACGATTTCTGGCCGGTATGGCATCTCCAAAACGTCAGGCATATGGCATGAAGCCGACGTATCCAAAATGGCAAGCGGCATTCCGTTATGCAACGTATCCAACACAGTCGTTACAAGGAAGCCGGTGTTCAATGCGATTGCTTCGCCGGGTTCCAAATACACATCAAGTCCATATTTCTCCTTCATGAATAGAATCGATTCGACTAGTGTCTCAATGTCATAGTCGGGACGGGTAATATGGTGACCGCCGCCGAAATTGATCCATTTCATGTTTTTTAAATACTTGCCGAACTTTTCATCAACGACTTGAATCGTACGGGCAAGCGTGTCGGAATTCTGCTCGCACATCGTATGGAAATGCAAGCCGCTGATCCCTTCCAACTCATCCGGTTCGAAATTCTCTAGCGTTACGCCGAATCGGGAGAAAGTGAAGCATGGATTATACATATCCACATCAATTTCCGAGTACTCGGGATTGATCCGAATTCCGCATTCGATCGGTTTTGGATAGTTTTTCACTTGATCTCTGAAACGTCTCCATTGATCAAACGAGTTGAACACGAGATGATCGGAGTACGATAGGATTTCCTCAAAATCAGATTCTGTGAATGCTGGGGAGTACGTATGGACTTCTTTTCCCATCTCTTCATATCCTAATTTCGCTTCCAATAATCCACTTGATGTCACTCCGTTTAAATATTGCCCAATGAGTGGGTAGACGGAGAACATTGAAAATCCTTTTTGGGCCAATAAAATTTTACAGCCTGTCCGGTCAATAATCGACTTCAGCAGTTCCAAATTTTTGATTAACAATCCTTCATCGACTACATACGAAGGGGAGGGGACTGCTTGTGGATCGAAATTCAACTTCATTTGTTGCGTACCTCCTATCAATCGATCAGCTCTGGGTTGAAATCTTCCTGCCAAGGCAGACCGTATTCGTTCAATGCTTCCATGAATGGATCCGGATTGAACTCTTCAACATTATAAACGCCAGGTTTTTTCCATTCACCTTTAAGGAAGAGCATCGCGCCTATCATTGCTGGAACGCCCGTTGTGTACGAAATTGCTTGGGATCCAACTTCGCGATAACATTCTTGGTGGTCGGATACGTTGTAGACGTAATACGTCTTCTCTTCGCCATCTTTTGTTCCTTGGAAAATACAGCCGATGTTCGTTTTACCTTTTGTGCGAGGTCCTAGGGAAGCAGGGTCAGGAAGAACCGCCTTCAGGAACTGTAAAGGCACGATTTGCTGGCCTTCGAATTCAATTGGTTCAATCGATGTCATGCCGACATTTTCAAGCACTTTCAAATGCGTCAAGTATTTTTCAGAGAATGTCATCCAGAAACGGATTTTCTTGATGCCTGTAATGTTTTGTGCAAGTGACTCCAATTCTTCGTGATAGAGAAGGTATACATCTTTCGGACCGATTTCAGGCAGATCGTATACGCGTTTTTCGGATAGTGGCGGAGTTTCGATGAACTCCCCATTTTCCCAGTAACGGCCATTTGCTGTAATTTCGCGGATGTTGATCTCCGGGTTGAAGTTAGTTGCAAATGGATAGCCGTGGTCTCCAGCATTCGCGTCCACGATATCGATCGTATGGATTTCATCGAAATAGTGCTTTTGCGCATATGCGGAGAAAACGCCTGTGACGCCTGGGTCGAAGCCGCAGCCTAGGATAGCAGTAAGGCCTGCTTCCTCGAATTTTTCGCGGTATGCCCATTGCCATTTATATTCGAATTTCGCCGTATCGAGAGGCTCATAGTTCGCTGTATCCAAATAGTGGACGCCCGTTTCTAGGCACGCATCCATGATTGTCAAGTCTTGGTATGGCAATGCGACGTTGATGACGATGTCCGGCTTGAAGCTGTTAATCAGTTCAACCAATTCTTCGACATTGTCCGCGTCTACTTGAGCTGTCTGGATTTTTGTGCGGCCGCCGTCCAGCTTTTCCTTCAACGCATCACATTTCGATTTTGTACGGCTCGCGATGCAAATTTCTTCAAACACGTCAGGTACCTGTACACATTTATGCACAACAACACTTGCTACTCCACCTGCTCCGATGATTAACGCTTTACCCAATCAAAACACCACCCATAATTATTTTTGAATTGCCAATAAAAGTTCGCGCAGCACTTTACAAGCAACTGCAGTAGAAACACCGCTTTGATCATAAATCGGCGATAGCTCATTGACATCACAGCCTACAATATTCAGGTCGCTCACTGTCAAAATGGCTTGTAATAATTCCATGAAACTGACTCCGCCAGCTTCGGGAGTTCCAGTACCAGGGAAGACGGAAGGATCTAACACATCTAAGTCAATCGTCAAATAAACCGGTTTCCCTTGTAATCTATTAACGATATCTTCCAGTCCATTAAAATTGAACTTATTCGTGAAGACACGGTCCTTGCCCCATTGAAACTCGCTGCGGTCTCCGGAGCGGATGCCGAATTGGAAGATCCGATCATCACCGACGATATCCCATACACGGTGGATGACCGTCGCATGCGATAGTTTCTCGTCGAGGTAATGGTCACGCAAATCCGCATGGGCATCGAATTGAATAATATGCAAATCAGGGTATTGTTCCGCGACAGCACGGACCGATCCGAGCGTCACTAAATGCTCGCCGCCGATCATGCAAGGGATTTTGCCGTCTTGCACGACTTTCCGCGTGTATTCTTCGATTTGTCCTAAAGCCCTTTCCGTGTTCCCGAAACTTAACTCAAGATCTCCGCCGTCATACACGGGGATGTCTTCCAAATCTTTATCCTGATATGGACTGTATGTCTCAATTCCGAAAGATTCACCGCGCATCACCTTGCTTGCGAATCTTGTACCCGGGCGGAATGACGTTGTCGAATCAAAAGGGGCGCCGAAAACGACGATGCCTGATTCGTTATATTCGTTGTCGCATCCAATGAACGTTTCGATATTTTTATTCAACATCTTTCAATTGCTCCTTTACGTAGTTCGGCAAGGCAAATGAGCCGACGTGGATATCGGTGTTGTAGTACTTTGTTTCCAAGCCGAGCTGATTCCAAGCATCTGCATTCAAATCTCTGATTGGATCATATTTTTTGGAGGCGAAACCGAACAGCCAATGTCCCGAAGGATATGTCGGAATATGCAATTGGTACACTTCGCACACCGGGAAGAACCCGATAATCCGCTTATGTGCCCGCTGCATGCCTAACGCGTCTTCTTCATAGAAAGGACTTTCATGTTGATTGACAAGAATGCCTTCTTCATTCAGTGCTTTATAGCAGTTGCCGTAAAATTCCCTTGTGAACAAGCCTTCCCCCGGTCCGAATGGATCCGTCGAGTCGACGATGATTAAATCGTATTCATCATTTCTCGAACGGACGAATTTCAAGCCGTCCTCGAAATGAAGATGAACGCGCGGATCGTCGAGTTTGCTTGCGGTTTGAGGAAGGAATTCCCGGCACACGTCGACGACCATTTCGTCGATTTCTACCATATCAATATGCTCGATCGAATCATATTTCGTCAGTTCCCGGATTGTGCCTCCATCCCCGGCGCCGATGACGAGAACTTTCTTAATGTCGGGATTCGTTGCCATCGGAACGTGGGTGATCATGTCGTGATAAATGAATTCATCCTTCTCAGTGACCATGACTAAACCGTCCAATGTGAGGACACGCCCGAATTCCGCCGTTTCTAATATATCGATCTTCTGAAATTCGCTTTTCCCTGTGTAAAGATGCTCAATGACTTTCATCGAAAATTGGACATTGGGCGAATGATTTTCCACGAACCATAAGTTCATTGCTCAGCCTCCTTCAGCACATTGATATGTTCGATTTTGCTATCTTCCGTACCTGTCATGAAACTTCCTTTATCCTTACAGTATTGGATGTATTGCAAAATCTCAGGAGTGATCCGTTCCCCGGGAGCCAAAATCGGTATGCCTGGCGGGTAGGCCATGACAAATTCGCTGGCAATACGGCCGGCGCTATCGTTTATAGGAAGCGTCTCCTTCGGCGCATAAAAGGCTTTTTGAGGCGTATAGACGACCTGAGGAGTTATATATTCATGGTCGAACAAGCCGCCTTTGTCCTTGCTGTAGCGTCTCTTGATTTCAGCGAGCGCCGAGACGAGGCGTTCGAGATCCAATCGGCGGTCTCCGACTGATATGTACGCCAAGATGTTGCCGATGTCCCCGAACTCGATTTGAATATCATATTCATCCCGCAGAATGTCATACACTTCGACACCTGCCAATCCTAGCTCAAGTGTATGGACGGAAAGCTTTGTCGTATCGAAATCAAAAATTGTATCGCCGTTCTTCAACTCATCCGAAAAAGCGTAGTAACCGCTAATCTTATTGATTTCCTCGCGGGTATACTGTGCCATTTCTCCAACTTTCCGGAAGATCTCCTGCCCATTCAAAGCGAGATTTTTCCGTGAAATATCAAGGGAGGAGAGGAGCAGATACGAGCCGCTCGTCGTTTGCGTTAGATTGATAATTTGTCTTGTGTATCCTTCGCTCACTTCATTATTAATCAACAACAATGAGCTTTGGGTCAATGAACCGCCCGATTTATGCATGCTCACTGAAGCCATATCGGCGCCCACAGACATCGCGGAAGCAGGCAGGTCGTCACTGAAATAAAAATGCGTTCCATGCGCCTCGTCAACAAGGACGAGCATTCCGTGGCGATGGGCAAGATCAGTAATCGCCTGCATATTCGAACAGATACCGTAATACGTCGGGTTGTTGATAAGAATCGCTTTAGCGTCAGGATGTTCGAGGATTGCCCTCTCAACATCCTTCACCGCCATACCCAGAGGGATTCCAAGTTCATTGTTCACGCCTGGATTGACATAGACAGGAATGGCTCCGCTCAGGATGAGTGCATTGATGGCGCTGCGGTGCACATTTCGGGGCATAATGATCTTTTCGCCCGCCTTGCACGCCGTCATGACCATCGCTTGTACAGCGGAAGTCGTCCCGTTCACCATGAAAAAGGCGTGCTTCGATCCGAAAGCTTCGGCTGCCAGCTCCTCAGCTTCCCGGATGACGGAAACGGGGTGAATCAAATTATCCAACGGCTTCATAGAATTGACATCCACCGTCATGCAATTTTCACCTAAAAAAGCGGTCAGCTCCTCGTTTCCTCTGCCACGTTTATGGCCGGGGACATCGAAAGGAACGACCCGCATCTTTTTGTAATTGTTTAGAGCCTCCATAATCGGGGCTTTCTGTTGTGAAAGAATGTCCAACACCGTCCTCTCACTCTTCATATATATTGGAACCGCTGAAAATTTCAATCATCTCTTTACGTAGGTTGTTTGTGATATTCAGCCTTTCTTTCGGAGGTATTTCATACACATCCGTATTGAAAAGGTAATTTTGTAAATTGATGTCCTTGATCAGCAGCTTTGTATGAAAAATATTTGATTGATATACATTAACATCGATGGCGTCATACTTCTGCAACGTCTCACTGTCGATATAATCCTGAATCGACGTCATTTTATGGTCCATAAATAATTTCTTCCCTTTATCATCACGGGTAAAACCGCGTACGCGATAATCCGTCGTAATGATATCAGAGTCGAAGCTGCCAATCAGATAATCCAGTGCGTTCAAAGGGGAAATTTCACCACAAGTTGATACTTCGATATCGACACGGAACGTGGCGATCGAATTATCCGGGTGATATTCAGGATACGTATGGACGGTGACATGGCTTTTATCCAAATGGCCAACAACCGAATCCCGGGTCTTCAAAATATCGATTTCCCCGCGGTTGCACGATTCATCGATCACAGCGACAGGGAGTGTCTCCTCCGTAATCAGGATGGTGACACTTGCACCTTGTGGATCATAGTCCTGTTTGCTCACATTCAATACATGGGCTCCAACGATCTCGGTCACATCATAAAGAATGTTCGTCAACCGTTCCGAATTGTATTGCTCATCGATGTAGGCAATATAATCTTTTTGTTCCCGCTCACTTTTTGCATAGCTCACATCATAGATGTTGAAGCTAAGTGTTTTGGTGAGGTTGTTAAAGCCGTATAACTTCAGCTTATTTTCCAACCCGAATATCCCTCCTTTATTCGACAAAATCGACAAAATCATTCTAATTATAAAGTAAAAAACTTCCTAGTCAAGATAATTTATTTCCGCTTTGCACTAGGTTCCGATAAGCTTTAAAGTAGTAGGAAAATAAAGGAGCTACCTTGCTTCCAACGTTAGTATAAGTTCGGTACAATATCAAGCATTTGAATCATTCAGACTTATGAGAAGGGGATAAAACAATGTACAAGCTAAAAACGAAGGAAACGGACGCCAGTGTCATTGAATTCATCGAAGCGGTGGATAGTCCTAAAAAGCGGGAGGACGCTTATCGATTATTAGACATCTTCACGGAGACGGCGGGCTATGAGGCAAAGATGTGGGGACCGAGCATCATTGGCTTCGGGTCGTATCATTATGTCTATAATACGGGCCATGAAGGGGACGCGCCGCTCGTCGGCTTTTCACCTCGCAAAGCGAAGACCAGCCTCTATTTCGCTCCAGGTGATTCTGAACGCGAAGCGCTGTTAGCCAAATTCGGGAAGCATACATCAGGCAAAGCGTGTGTGTACATTAATAAAGTGGACGATATCGACACCGAAGTTTTGCAACAGCTCATCAAACAATCCATTACATTTCTGAGAAAAACATATCCGGAAAACTGATCCATAGGTTGTTATATATGTCTATTAAGTGAGACTGGCGTAGGAATTAATTTGTTCCTTTGCCGGTTTTTATTTTGACAAATATATAGAAAATCGCAAGAATAGGCGACACTCCTGCGGGAACAGCGTTGACCGAAGACCCCGCAGTAGCGAAGAATGAGCGACGAGGAGGCTGAGGCGACGCCCGCGGAAAGGGAGCCGTTCTTGCGATTTTCGTTTTTTCAAGACAGCCGCTTGTTTTATATGTCTCATTTTACTCAGCCTCCTCGCATACAATAAATGAAACCAGGCCCTGAATGGAGGGAAATGAATGGACATTTTACGAAAGTTAGAACATTTCCGTGAAGAAGAAAACAAGCTAAAGTGGGAAGGTACCTTTGCCGAGTATTTAAACATCCTACAGGAACGTAAAGAAGTTGCACAAACGGCACATTCCAGAGTGTATGAAATGATCAAAAGCCATGGCCAAACGAAAGAACACGGGTATACAAAATTCCGCTTTTTTGAAAATGAGATTTTCGGTCTCGAAGATACGGTCGAGCGGCTAGTTAACGAATATTTCCACCCAGCAGCAAAACGTCTTGATGTGCGAAAAAGGATCTTATTGCTCATGGGTCCTGTCAGTGGAGGAAAATCCACTCTCGTCACCTTGTTGAAACGTGGATTGGAACAATATTCGAGGACGGATGATGGTGCGGTATATGCCATTAAAGGATGTCCGATGCATGAGGACCCATTGCACTTGATTCCGGAATATCTGCGAGATGATTTCTATGCGGAATTTGGAATCCGGATTGAAGGAAGCCTTTCCCCGTTGAATACGATGCGCCTTGAAACAGAATACGGCGGCCGGATTGAAGATGTACTCGTTGAGAGAATCTTCTTTTCAGAAGACAAACGGGTGGGAATCGGAACGTTCACCCCATCCGATCCAAAATCCCAGGATATCGCGGATTTGACCGGTAGCATCGACTTTTCGACAATTGCCCAATATGGCTCCGAATCCGATCCCCGCGCTTACCGTTTTGACGGGGAGTTGAATAAGGCAAACCGCGGAATGATGGAATTTCAGGAGATGCTTAAGCTCGATGAAAAATTCCTCTGGCACCTTTTGTCGCTGACGCAAGAAGGGAACTTCAAAGCAGGCAGATTTGCATTGATCAGTGCGGATGAATTGATCGTCGCGCATACGAATGAAACCGAATATCGGGCCTTCATTTCCAATAAGAAAAATGAAGCGCTGCATTCCCGGATCATTGTCATGCCGATCCCTTATAACTTGAAAGTGAGTCAGGAAGAAAAAATCTACGAAAAAATGATACGGGAAAGTGATATGGCACATGTGCATATTGCCCCACATGCCCTCAGGGTCGCTGCTATCTTCTCTGTCCTCACGCGTTTAAAAATATCGAAAAAGCAAGGAATCGATATTGTGAAGAAGATGCGATTGTATGACGGTGAAAATGTGGAAGGATTTAACTCTGTGGATCTGGAAGAGCTGAAAAAAGAGTTTCCGAATGAAGGCATGGACGGCATCGACCCGAGATATGTCATCAACCGGATCTCGTCGGCAATTATCCGAAAAGAAGTGGATGCCATCAATGCGCTCGATGTGCTGCGTTCCTTAAAAGAAGGATTGGATCAGCATGCATCCATTTCGAAGGATGACAAAGAGGAATATTTAAATTATATATCGATTGCCCGCAAGGAATTTGATGAAATTGCGAAGAAAGAAGTGCAGAAGGCATTCGTCTATTCGTACGAAGAATCTGCACGGACGTTGATGGATAACTATTTGGATAACGTTGAAGCCTATTGCAATAAGCACAAAATGAAAGATCCCCTCACCGGCGAAGAGATGAATCCGGATGAAAAGCTTATGCGTTCCATTGAAGAGCAAATCGGAATCTCAGAGAATGCGAAAAGGGCTTTCCGAGAAGAAATACTCATCCGGATTTCCGCATACGCAAGGAAAGGCAAGCGGTTTGATTACAAATCCCACGAAAGGCTGCGGGAGGCGATTCAGAAGAAGCTGTTCGCGGACTTGAAGGATGTTGTCAAAATCACAACTTCATCGGCGACTCCTGACGAAAATCATTTGAAGAAAATCAATGAGGTCGTAGCAAGGCTTATTGATGAATATGGCTATAATTCAATCTCTGCCAATGAATTGCTACGGTACGTCGGCAGCCTGTTGAACCGATAAGAGAGAAACCTCCCATATCAAAAACCGCCATTCGTTGCATATACTAAAAAAATGAGTGGACTGGAGTAGGTGAATAGAAATGCATGAAGAGCAGAGCGAATCATTTGTCGTCTCCCAGGAAAACTGGTCGCTTCACCGAAAAGGATATCAGGATCAGAAACGACATTCGGATAAAGTGAAGAAAGCAATCCACAGTAATCTGCCCGAATTGATCAGTGAAGAAAGCATCGTCATGTCGGATGGCAGGGACGTCATAAAAATACCGATCCGATCTTTAGATGAATACAAAATCCGTTATAACCATAATAAATCGAAGCATGTCGGCCAAGGCGGCGGAGATAGTCAAGTGGGAGACGTAGTTGCAAGCGATGGCAGTCAGAGTGCAGGAAAAGGCAAACAGGCGGGCGATCAGCCAGGCCAGGATTATTATGAAGCGGAAGTGTCGCTCGCCGAAATCGAAGAGACATTATTTAAAGAACTTGAATTGCCGAATCTCGAAAAACGGGAACAAGCAGAAATCACAGATGAAGACATCACATTCAATGACATCAGGAAGAAAGGGCTCATCGGGAACATTGATAAAAAGCGGACGATTATCGCAGCGTTCAAACGTAATGCCATGGAAGGCCATGCTGAAATAATGCCGATCTACAATGATGATCTCCGTTTCAAGACGTGGGATGAAGTCGTTAAGCCTCAATCGAAGGCAGTCGTGCTCATGATGATGGATACGAGCGCTTCTATGGGAAGTTTTGAAAAATACATGGCGAGAAGCTTTTATTTCTGGATGACAAAATTCTTACGGACAAAATACGAAAAAGTGGATATAGAATTCATCGCCCATCATACGATTGCGAAAGTCGTTTCGGAAATGGATTTCTTCTCGAAAGGGGAGAGCGGAGGCACGATATGTTCGACAGCCTATGAAAAAGCGCTCGATCTCATAGCCAAGAAGTATCATCCTTCCCGCTATAATATCTACCCCTTCCATTTCTCAGATGGAGAAAATATGTCATCGGATAACGGAAAATGCTTTTCATTAGTAGAGGAACTCATGGCAGTTTCGAATATGTTCGGCTACGGGGAAGTGAATGCACATAGCCGATATTCAACTTTGATGAATACGTATCAAAAAATCGAAGATCCGAAATTCCGGCATTATGTACTAAAGGAAAACAAGGATGTGTACTATGCTTTGAAAAAGTTCTTCCATAAACGCCTGGAGGGATCCGTATGACGGAGCACAAGGCGCTGCAATATGCAGTAGAGGAAATTACAGAGATTGCGAAAGGATTCGGGTTGGATTTTTATCCGATGCGCTATGAAATCTGTCCTGCGGATATCATATATACATTTGGCGCTTATGGAATGCCGACACGTTTCTCACATTGGAGCTTCGGTAAACAGTTCCATAAGATGAAGCTTCAATATGATTTAGGGCTCAGTCAAATATACGAACTCGTCATCAACTCCAATCCTTGTTACGCTTTTCTATTGGAAACCAATACGTTGATACAGAACAAATTGATCATTGCCCACGTTCTGGCACATTGCGATTTCTTCAAAAATAACTCCCGCTTTTCGAATACGAGGCGGGACATGGTAGAAAGCATGACGGCAACCGCCGAACGGATTGCCGAATATGAAAAGGTTTATGGGAATGAAGAGGTAGAACGTTTCTTGGACGCGGTGCTCGCCATCCAGGAGCATGTCGACCCCTCCCTTGTCCGATGGCGTCATGGAAATGAAGAGGTGGAGCAGGTAGAAGATGTGCCGTTTATCCGGAAAACGGTCTATGATGATTTATGGGAAATGGATCATAAGAAGCTGAAGCCGCCAGCGGAAACAAAGCGGAAAAAGACGCCTGCATCCCCGGAGAAGGATCTATTGTTGTTCCTCTTGGAAAATAGTCGGGAATTGGAAGAATGGCAACGAGATATATTGACAATGATCCGTGAAGAAATGCTTTACTTCTGGCCGCAAATGGAAACGAAGATCATGAATGAAGGATGGGCGACATACTGGCATCAACGGATTTTACGGGAAATGGACTTGACGGCCGACGAAACGATTGAGTTTGCAAAGTTGAATGCGAATGTCATCCAGCCGTCCAGAACGTCCATCAATCCGTATTATTTAGGCTTGAAAATCTTTGAAGACATCGAACAGCGATATGATCATCCGACGGGAGAGATGATCGAATTAGGGGTGAAGCCCGGGTCCGGCAGGGAGAAAATGTTTGAAGTGAGGGAGATGGATTCCGACATTTCCTTCATCCGCAACTATTTAACGAAAGAACTCGTACAAAAAGAAGACTTATATATCTTCGAGAAAAAAGGAAGCCATTATAAAATTTCGGATAAGGAATATCGAAATGTGCAAGACCGTCTTATTGCGCAGAGGGTGAACGGGGGCTTTCCTTATCTAGTCGTGCATGACGGGGATTATGTGCGCAACGGAGAGCTCTACTTAGTGCATAAATACGAAGAAACCGAGCTGGATGTACCGTATTTGGAACACGTCCTCCCATATATCCACCAACTATGGGGCCGTATCGTGCATTTGGAGACGTATGTCGATAATAAACAAGTCGTGTTTTCATATGATGGAAAGAAAGTTCATAGGAGATTTGCATAAGGAGTGACGGGCCGCCGCATTGCATTGTGGCGGTTTTTTGGTGTGATGATGGTGGAAAAGAGTGGGTCTTAAGTCACGAAATGACGATAATCATCGGGATTTGACCGATAACTTTGTGAAAGAGACCGATAACTTCTTGCAATTGATCGATAACTCTCGGGAAGTGATCGATAAAAATGTGAAAATGATCGATAACTTTATTTGCAGCCAGACAAAAGCCTGTTCTGTTCTCCTGTTTGGAAGATTAATTCTATTCTTTCATTAATTACTGTAAACTAGAGCTAATGGGAGGGATATATATGAGAATTAGAGAAGCCATGCCAGGCGATGAGGATGGTATAGCACGAGTTCATGTGGACAGCTGGAGGACGACTTACAAGGGGATCGTTTCCGAGTCCGTTCTGCAAAATCTTTCGTACGAGCAGCGTGCCGAAAATTGGCGCAGGGGAATTGGGAGGAGCACTTTATATGTTGCTGAAGTCGACAGTGGTGAGATTGTTGGTTTTGCAACAGGGGGCAAAGAACGGACGGGCAACTATGATGCAGATGGGGAGTTATATGCAATTTATTTATTGAATGAAATGCAAGGTCAGGGGATTGGGAAGAAGCTGATGCAAACAATCGCAAAGAACCTGAAAGAACAAGGATTTTCCTCCATGCTTGTATGGGTGCTTGAACGCAATCCATCAAAAACATTCTATGAATCACTGGGCGGAAAAGCGATTGATAAGACAATGATTGACATAGGGGGAGAAGAATACAAGGAGATTGCTTATTACTGGGAAAACATCGAGGAGATTAGGGAATAATTCAATGTTTCTTCATATAAAGGTTATCGGGAAGGGGGAACGGTAATCTTCTTGCTATTCTTTCATTGAATAAAGTAAAGGTGCGTGTTTCAAATGATTACTAGACAAGTTCAATGCACGGATGCAAGTCAGCTAGTCCAGCTCATTGAAGAAGTTGAAAGAACTTCGGATACGATGCTCTATGAAGCGCGGGAAAGAAATTTGTCCGGAGAACAATTGAGAGAGCGTATTGAGTCATTTGGGACTGATGCCTCGACTATTATCGTGGCTGAACTAAAAGGTTCATTGGTGGGTTATTTAATGGTGATTGCTGGGACTGCGAAACGAAATAAGCATTCGGCTTACATAGTCATCGGCATATCCGAGAAGTATCGTGGACAAGGAGTGGGAAAGGCCCTTTTTACTTCATTGGACAAATGGGCAATTGAAAACAAGCTTCACCGCCTTGAATTGACTGTTATGACCACTAATACAGCAGCAATCGTCCTCTATGAAAAATCAGGTTTTAGTAAAGAAGGCGTGAAAAAAGACTCGTTGTTCGTCAACGGTAAATATGTTGATGAATATTATATGGCCAAATTACTGTAAGGGGAACTATGTATGGACATACCAACTTCATTCCAGGAAAAAATCAGAAACTGTTTCGGAAAACCGGGAGAAGAATGGCTTCAGTCATTAGAGAGTAATGTAAATCACATGGCGGAAGTCTGGGGATTAACACTGAAGAGCCCAGTCACCAATCTTTCCTATAACTATGTCATGAATGTAATGGATGAGAACAACTATCCGTACATCTTGAAAATGGGCTTGCCGGGATTCGATTTTGAAAACGAAATCCGCACAATGCAGCTTTACAATGGGCAAGGATGTGCAAAATTGGTGAAAGCTGACGTTGAACGGGGAGCCATGCTGCTCGAAAGCCTTCAACCCGGAACGATGCTCTGCACGGAAACAGATGAAACAGTCGTCGTTCAACAGTTCTGCCGCGTTTGGAAACAGATCCGTCGACCATTGCCGGAAGATGCCGACTTCCCAACTGTTCTTCATTGGGCAAGCGCCTTCTCGAAATATCAAAGCAATTACCCTAAGAACAATGGACCAATTCTAAATGAATGGGTTATGATGGCGGCAGAGTTTCTAAATGAAATTCGGCAAACTACAACGGAAAACGGACTGCTGCATGGCGATTTGCATCACGAAAACATCTTGTTTTCAAATGAGAGAGGTTGGCTTGCGATTGATCCGAAAGGCGTTGTCGGTGACCCATACTTCGACGTAGTTTCCTTCATGATTAATCATCTTTTCAAAAACCCGGATCCGGAAAATTTGTTGAAGCTAAGAGTCGACCTGATATGTGAACTTTTGCAAATGAATCGCGAAAAACTATTGAAAGCTGCAATTTCAATGTCAACTCTATATGCTTGCTGGGCGGTGGAAGATAATGATCTCTATTGGAAAGAAACCTATCAATGCGCGAAATGGTTCAATAAGTTTTTAATTGAAAATTAGCAGGTGTAGTAAATGGTAGCCAGCTAATTGACAATAAAACCTGCATCTCTTCGGAGGTGCAGGTTTTTAGGCATGTTATACAAACGGATAGGGTATTGAATAAGAAAGTGAATCTTATAGTCATACTATCCGTATGAATAGGAAGCGGCCATTACAAAATGTAAGAGGATGTGATCCTGATGAATCAACAATGGATGTCAGATGAGGAATTCGACAAAATATTTGAAGAAAAGTCATCAGAAATCAATGAGCAATTGGAAAGTGAAATCCTAATTGCCATGATCGGTGATGTAAATGCCGGCAAATCATCGACAATCAATCGTCTCATGGGAGATAACGTAGCGCAGGTCGGTGCAAAACCAGGTGAAACGCAGGAAATCAAGAAGTTTTCTTATAAGGATAAAATAATCTTTGTCGATACACCTGGCCTGGATGACATTTACAGTGAACATTCCGAGGAAACGATGAAGTTTTATAAGCAGGCGGACCTAATTTTATTTTTCCTGAATGCAGCAGGGACGGTTTTATCCGAAACGGAACTTAAGTCATTAAAAAGAATTGCCAAGGTGAATAAAGATCTGATTCTTGTGTTGAATAAAATCGATGCAGCCGAAGATATACCGAGCCTTGTAAAATATGTCCAGGATCATACAGGATATGAATATCCGGTCACGCCAATCTCTTCTCGGACAGGGGAGAATATCGGGATGCTACAGAAAGAAGTTCTATCCTTATTAGAAGTCAAAAAAAAAGACATTCTAATGGCAGCAAACATGGCCGATAAATCTGCCATTGCAAATCGTTGGATTTTAGCAGCAGGAGCTTCCGCCGCAACAATCGGTGCCATTCCGATTCCGGGATCGGATTTCGTACCTTTGACTGCTTTACAAGTCAGTCTCATGCTAAAGCTTTCAACATTGTATGGGAAACCAATAACGAAGGACAATGCAAAAGAATTGATCATCGCGACGATTGTCGGAAATATCGGTAAGACGGTTTTCAGGCAAATTGTGAAATTCGTTCCCGGTGCTGGCATGGTGGCAGGCGCAAGCGTAGCAGGCGGAATGACCATCGCATTAGGACATGCCATCAAGTATGCGCATGAAAATGATATAGAATTGACGCCAAAATCATTAAAACCGATCTATCAAATGTTTTTGAAAAAAGCGAATAAAAAAGAGATAGGGAAGTGATGTGACCAGGCATACAGAATAACACTTGATACCATGAGGTTATAACCTATTAACCTTCCTGGTCTAGAAAGATAAACGGGGAATGGGGCTGAAGTGGAAAAGCAGTTACTTTTATATGCTAAGTAAATGGTAAATAAATTGTAATTGAAACCTGGTACGTTTAACGTTGTCCAGGTTTATATATAATAATATATATTCATGAAAAGGACTGATACTAATCAAAATAGGTTTAATAGGAAAAGGAAATCTAGGTACATATCTTCTCCAAACAATAAACATAGAACAACTCCTACCAAACACCAAAATCACTGCTATTTTGGATGAACGAGAGAAAGCTAGAAATGAGCTGCCTTCATTAGCCGCGGAATACGGATGCAAAGCATTCCATGACATCCACTCATTCTTGCAATCCGACATCGACATCGTAGTCGAATGTTCCACCATTGAATCAGCCAAAACATATGCGCTTGAAACGATCAAACAGAAAGATCTATTGTTAATCAGCATTGGAGCATTTGCTGATTCTTCCTTCGGTAGTCTAGTAGAGCAGGCGGCTAAAGCCAGTGGACGCCGAATCTACTTACCATCCGGCGCGATTGGCGGGTTGGATGTTATAAAGGCTGCCAAATTAGATGGACGATTGGATTCCGTCACTCTGACGACCCGAAAGCCTGCCCATTCGTTAACAGCTGACCGTATTACTGCGGAGCAAATTGTATTTGAAGGCGCTGCCCGGCACGCGATTCAACAATTCCCTAAAAATGCGAATGTCGCAATCGTGTTGTCATTGGCGGGCATTGGTGTCGAGAAAACACATGTACGAATCATTGCCGATCCGAATGTAACGCAAAACATTCACCATATCCAAGCAAGTGGAGCTTTCGGCGAGTTCGATATGACAATTAAAAATAACCCGTCTCCGAACAATCCGAAGACGAGCCATATTACGGGAGCGAGTATTTTAGCAGCTCTTGCGGACATTGATAGTGCAGTGGTAGTAGGTTCATAGGTGCCTACTACCCCTGCACTCTTTCCTTTGCGGGATTGCAATTTGGGTCGGGAGTTCCTGCCGACTCTGCGAGTTTCATTAAATAATAGCATTCCTCGCGCGCCATATGATCGGCCATGAGTGGTGTGAGCACTCCTAAGTTCTCTTTTTTCAATCCCATTTCTTCAAGTTCATTTAAGAAGGTTTTAAAAATGGTCATTTCCAGGTACACATCGTTATGGAATTTTTCCAAAGCAGGGAATCTTGACACGTTCGTCCGCAAAAACCCTACCATTTCTATCGCTTTTAAATAGAAAGCTTCCCATTCTTTGACGAATTTCCTGCTTTTTTTCTTTAGCTGTTTTTCCACGCGGTCCATTGTCGCATCAATTGCCCCTGCATGGCCTGCCGCATCGAGCAGCCATAATAGATCATGGTGAAGCGGGTGGACAAGAGGAGGCGATTCGCCCTTTTCTAAATAGGAAAGAATCCGGATCGCTTCTTCGACTTCATTGACCATATGATTGATGAATGGGGGAGTCAATGAAATTTTGATGTTGCCGACCAATTGTTCCTTAATAATGGCCAATTTCAATTCCCGTATCGCTTCACTTTCCGTTTTTGAAAGGCTTACTAACGACAACAATTCGGTCTCATTTAACGTTTGTTTCGAGCGGTCCAATAGTTTATCGAACCGTTCTATGAAAGCTGCGGCAGTGTCAATCCAATCTGTTTGCCCTGGAGCTAGTGAATCATGAATAAAGCGGCTATGATCCCCTAAAATTTGAAGCCAAAACTGTAATTCGTTCGATGCCTGTTGCTGAAAAGAATTATCCAAAACTTCACCTCCTGATATACTACTTACCATTCTATGAAGGGAAGATTATTTTAGAATGCCATAATTACAATTATCCAGGGTATTCCACTTTAACGCCGACTATGGTTAAATAGTAATAGGTTCTGATTTTCCGAATTATAAAGAAAAGTCAGTATGATGAGTTGGAGGGGGATAATTTGGTGAAACAGGTGGTTGAACAAGTAACGGACGATCATGTCGTGAAGGCCCTTGAGAAGAATCTTGCGATTATCCGATATGATTTGGACCATAAAATTGCGTACGTGAACGATATTTTTGCAAATGCAATGGGGTATTCAAAAGATGAAATGATCGGTGTCCGCCATGACGATCTTTGTTTTGATGAGTATGTGAGGAGTGCTGCGTATGAAAAGTTCTGGCGGGAGTTGCTGCGCGGCATCAGTCAACATGGGAAGATTGAAATGAAGGATAAGAATGGCGATAAAGTATGGCTTGAAGCAACGTATATGCCGGTATTCAGCCACGACGGCAGGAAGGTCATCAGCATCTCCAAAGTTGCATCTAATATTACGAAACGGCAAACTTCCATCACGTCTGTTGTCGAAGAGCTGAGACAGATGGCGGAAGGATTGACAGAACGTGCAGATATCGGGATGGAGCGGAGCAAGGAATTATTAGTGATCATCGAAGATATCGCAGCGCTCTCCCATGATAATACGAAAACACTTGGAAATTTGCAGTTGCATGCCGAAAGCATCCAACACATTGTGAAGACGATTCGGGAAATTGCAGCTCAAACGAACTTGCTCGCTTTGAATGCGGCAATTGAAGCGGCCAGGGCGGGGGAGCATGGAAGAGGCTTCGATGTCGTTGCGAAAGAGGTTCGTAAATTGTCCGCTAATGTGGAGAAATCGATAGTGGAAGTCCGTGAAGGCGTGGAAGCGATCACGACGGAAATTAAGAATATTTCCAAAGGGACGGCCTTGGCACAGGAAAACGTGGACCGTTGTCAACAGCGGATTGAAGTTGCGATGGACGATTTCCTCGCGATTGCTTCGTCGGCGTCTGAATTGGACAATCAGTCGAGGAAAGTCTCGAGTATCGTGTGAGGCAAAAATAACAGGTGAGGGAGAATCACTCCTTCACCTGTTATTTCGTATATTCAAGGGCTCATTCTATTCACTTCAAGGTCCATTCTATCCGTTCGAAGCTCCATTCATTCGAACAAGGGCTCATTCTTTCCGTTCGAAGGTCCATTCATTCAAACAAGGGCTCATTCTTTCCGTTCGAAGGTCCATTCTTTCGAGCAAGGACCCATTCTTTTCGCATCAGGGTCCATTCTTAGCACGATAAACCATGTCAAAGTCCACCCGTGCCAAATGTATCTCCCTCTTTCAAATTGCCCGCCTCAAATCCTCGATAAAACCAGTTCTTCCGCTGTTCGGAAGTTCCGTGTGTGAAGCTTTCCGGCACTACATAGCCGCGGGCACGTTTCTGGATCGTATCATCCCCGACAGCACTTGCCGCGTTCAGAGCTTCCTCTAGATCACCTTTCTCGAGGACGCCCATTCCTTGTGCATGGTGCGCCCAGACACCTGCGAGATAATCCGCTTGTAGTTCCAGCCGTACGGAGTATTTATTGTACTCTTCCTCGCTGACTTGACTGCGTATTCTCGCCATTTCGTCGGTGATGCCCAACAGCTTTTGGACGTGATGCCCGACTTCATGTGCCACCACATAGGCCATCGCGAAATCACCGGGTGCTTTGAACTGCGTCTGAAGTTCGTCATAAAAACTCAGATCGATATACAATTTCTCGTCAGCCGGGCAATAGAACGGTCCGACAGCTGCGCCGGCCATTCCGCATGCCGACTGGACACTCCCTGAATAGAGCACAAGAATCGGTTCACGATAAACCATGCCTTCCTTCTCAAAGACTTCTGTCCACACATCTTCCGTATCCGCCAAAACGACTGAAACGAATTCAGCCAGTTCCTTATCTTGTTCTGTTTCAACATATTCCGTATTCGAAGGGGGCGTCGTCATGTTGTTAAGGATATCACCAGGGTCGCCGCCTAGGAACATGACGATGAGCAACATGACGATTCCGCCGATTCCGCCGCCGACGAGCGTTTTTCCTCCCATCCCTCTCCGGTCTTCCACATTTCTGCTGCCTCTTCTACCTTTCCATTCCATTTAAATTGCCTCCTTGAAAACGTCGATGAAAATGCAAGTGGTTACCATATGCTTTACCCCATTTCATTGACTTATAGGCCGACATAAAAAAGATATCGAAAGCCTTTCGGAATCCGATATCCTTGCGTTATTTGGAGAACATGATCTCTTTGCTGTCATATCCTTTGAATTTCACTTCCAACCGTATCATTTTATACTCTTTGAATCCGAAAGCTTCCGCAGCGCTTTTGATCATTTCCGTCTCTTCAGATTCAGGGTCAGGTTGCATTTTTTCGAACGCTTCCATTATTTTTTTCAGCGCCTTTTTGCCATGCAAAGCGACTTCTTCTTTTTTATTAGTGTATTCTGCTTCGGATCTTTCCTTTTTTTCACTAAAACTTGCGGTCAGCGCCTCTTGCTCTTCATTCGTATCGATGGTAACAGTAAATGAGGTGATGCCATATGTATCGACGACGTCGCTCGCTTCAGTCTTTGGAACAAGATTTTGATTGCTGCATCCACTCACTACAATGAAACAACATGCCAAAATAATAGAAGTCAATTTCTTCATATCCGATCATTCATCCTTTCGCTTCCACTATTTCTAACATAACCGGCAATCCAGCCAGATATACTATGGTAGGATGGAATGGAACCAATATTGCTATATAGAGAACATAAGTGGAGTGAGACGTATGGAGACAGAAAAACAGATGTCATTGAAAGATTGGATTTTAACGTTGGTACTTGTATGTTTGCCGATTGTCGGGCTTGTCATGCTCATTATATGGGCGACGGATAAGCAAGATCCACGGAATACATTTTCAAAAGCATACTTAATTGTTATGGGAAGTATCTTTGCTCTCATCCTATTAATGTATATTTTCATTTTCATTTTTATATTATTCATTGGCATTATGGCTTCCTAACCGGGGGCCTCTTTTAATTCCCCGGGAGTTTTGAATAAATTGTGTCAAACTATAAAGGAATTCTTTGAAATTCCAAAGAAAAAACCGTAAACCTTTAATTTATTGCAAATGAAATGATATGATGGAAGGGATGAAACTTTGCAGAAATACCTCTGAGGAGCGTATATAGATATGACTAAAGATATTGAAATTACTTATACTGAAAACGGCACGATCATAGATGAAGAAAGATCGAGCACTATAATTGCGGACTTGAAATCGCTTTTTAAAGCGCCTGTTTTGCTTGCCAATGCACTGCCCGTGTTTGTCGGTTTTTGGCTTGCCCTTCATTTCACGGGAGATTCCCTGCTTGCGAACAGCAAATTGTTTTGGCTGACAATTATCGGGAGCACGATATTAATGGGTGGGGCGCTTGTCCTGAACAACTGGTATGACGTAGATATCGACACGGTGATGAAAAGGACTCAAAAACGTCCGACCGTAACGGGGAACATCTCCTTGAAGACCGTGTTGGGAATCGGCATATCCTTGTCGGCAATAGGAATGGTCATGCTGATGTTTACAACGATGGAGGCGGCGATTTACGCATTCATCGGCTGGTTCACCTACGTGGTCATGTACACGATGTGGACAAAGCGGAAGTACACACTGAATACAGTCATTGGAAGTGTATCAGGAGCTGTAACACCGATGATCGGGTGGGCGGCAATCGCGCCATCTTGGCATATTGTTCCGATCTTGCTTTTCATCATTTTATTTATCTGGCAAATGCCTCACACGTTTGCAATCGCGATGAGGAAGTACAATGAATACAAAGCGGCCAACGTAGCAATGCTTCCGGTCGTTCGCGGGTTCAGAATGACGAAGCGTCAAATGTTTGTATACATTGCCTGCTTGCTTCCGTTGCCGTTTTACCTAGGATCACTTGGAATGGTATTTATCGTGCTAGCTACGATATTGAATATTGGTTTCTTAATTGTCTCCATCCGTGGTTTTTTCACGAAAGATGATGATAGATGGGCTTATGTAATGTTTATGTACTCCGTCAATTATATTGCGATTTTATTTTTACTAATGGTAGCTGTCACGCTGCCTAGTTTCTAAGAGGGAACTGCTCCGTTTGTCGAAAGTTGACAACGGGGCAGTTTTTTTGTTTTGCCTATACAGTCTCGACGACCAATTGGAAATATTCAGTTGTGAATGAAAACGTTTTCGTTTATAATCAATTAAAGTATCAATTAATTCTGCAAATTAGTAGAAATTCTAGGGGGAGTCATTATGGGGAAATCAGTTAAACGTTTTATGATAGGCATCGCACTAGTATGCACATCCATTTTTCTAATCGGATGCGGCGCTGGTTCTACAAAGACGAGTGGTTCAGGCGGGGATGAAACAAGTGGGAAACGGAAATTGGTCGTCGGAACCGATGCAACATATGCACCGATGGAGTTTATGGATGAAAAAGGGAATATTATTGGAATTGATATCGACATCGTAAATGCCATCGCAGAAGCTGCCGGTTTTGAAGTTGAATATAAAAACTACGGCTGGGATCCATTATTTCCTGCAGTAGATAATGGTGAAGTGGATTTTGCAGTGTCTTCCATTACGATTACTGAGGAGAGAGAAAAGTCCTTTGACTTCTCCGATCCATATTTCGTTGCCAATCAATTGATTCTAGTACCTGAAGATTCGGATGTCGAGTCGTTTGATGATTTAGCCGATAAGCGGGTTTCGGTACAAATCAGTACGACTGGTCATAAAGTTGTTCAAGATCTATTAGGGAAAACAAGTTCGAAAATCGTTGCTGCTGAAACAATGCCACTTGCAATCACTGAAATGGTCAATGGCAATGCAGATGCATCAGTTGGGGATAATGCAGTAATCATTGAATATCAAACACAAAATCCGAATGTTAAATTAAAAACGGTTGAAGATGATAGCTTTGAAAAAGAGTATTACGGACTTATGGTGAAAAAAGGAAACCAAGAAATACTTGATTTATTGAATGATGGAATTGAAAAAATCAAAGCAAATGGGAAGTTGAAAGAAATTACTGACCAAGATGTGGAATAATTGATTGCTCAACGCAACAACTATACCCATCTTGGAGGTGATGAACATGGAGTTTTTAGGTTTACGTATTGATATGTTTGAAAGCATTTGGAGTTACCGGGAGCTTTTTATACGGGGGCTTTGGGTAACTCTCGCCTTGACGGCTGTAGGTTATATAGGCGGATTCCTATTAGGATTAGCTGTAGGCATAGGGAAATTATCGAAACGGAAGTGGATTTACTATCCTGCGAAAATATATGTTGATTTTTTCCGTGGAACTCCATTATTAGTTCAAATACTATTGATCCATACTGCACTAATTCCTAGTATGTTTGGGCATTCCTTAGGATTTTTCGTATCAGGGTCGGTAGCGCTTATGCTTAACAGTGCTGCTTATAACGCAGAAATCATCCGTGCCGGAATACAATCGCTCGACAAAGGGCAGATGGAGGCTGCCCGTTCGCTAGGCATGCCGCATAACACTGCTATGAAATTAATCATACTTCCACAAGCGTTCAGAAGGATGATTCCACCGCTTGGCAACGAACTGATTGCTCTGCTGAAAGATTCTTCTCTTGTTACGGTCATTGCAGCGACTGATTTGCTATATGCGGGTAAGGTAGTTGCGGGGGCAAATCTCAGATTTTGGGAGCCCTATTTAACTGTTGCTATACTTTATCTCATTTTGACATTCATCTGTGGAAGACTCATCACATACGTCGAAAACCGGTTCAGCAATAGCTATGTCCCCTCCCCAAGAAAAATGAAGCGTTTGGCGGCGGGAGGGAGAACTCGATGATTAAAGTACGGAATCTGCAAAAGTCGTTCGGACAATTGGAAGTACTTAGGGGTATTGACTACGACATTAAAGAAAAGGAAGTCATCTGTGTCATTGGACCGAGTGGTTCAGGAAAAAGTACATTTTTGAGGTGCATCAACCTTCTAGAGGATATTACTGCGGGCGAAGTGTATATAGATGGTGTGAAAATCAATGACCCGGAAACGGATATTAATGATATCCGGCGGGAAGTCGGAATGGTCTTCCAGCAATTTAACCTTTTTCCTCATATGCGTGTCATCGATAATATAACGATTTCACCGATTAAGATCCGAAAAATGAGCCAACAAGATGCGGAAGCCTTAGCCCGGCAACTTCTGGAAAAGGTAGGGCTTTCCGATAAAGCAAACGCCTACCCCGAACAATTATCAGGCGGGCAAATGCAACGTGTAGCCATCGCAAGGGCGCTTGCGATGAAGCCGAAGGTTATGTTGTTCGATGAGCCAACGTCTGCATTGGATCCGGAAATGGTGAAGGAAGTGCTGGATGTCATGAAACAGCTTGCCATGGAAGGGATGACGATGGTAGTTGTTACTCACGAAATGGGCTTTGCGAAAGAAATGGGAGATCGGGTGTTGTTCTTAGATCAAGGTTTGCTAGTCGAAGAAGGTACGCCTGATGAAATCTTTTCGAATCCAAAACATGAAAGGACAAAAGCATTCTTCAGTAAAATTTTATAAATTGCAGGCATCTATGGCTCGGTATGTCATAGATGCCTTTTTGCATACAATTAACAGAAGTGAAGGGAGGAGGGAAACAATGATCTATCCTTATATGCATCACCAAGTGAATCGCTCTTCAAGGAAAATTATTGTGATCGGCAATGGTGAAGTTGCAGTTGAACCAGACATCGCCACGGTCCAATTGGAAGTCGTCACGGAGAATGAACAATTAAGTGCAGCGCAACAGGAAAATGCCACTGCTATGAACAATGTCATTCAATCTCTTTTACGCTTAGGTGTTCCGCGAGAAAATATCCAAACAGTTTCGTACACCATTTTACCTAAATATGATTATGTGAATGGCGAACAGATTTTCAGAGGATATGAAGTTACCAATGCCATCTCTGTAAAGATTACAGAGATTCAACAAGTGGGAAGTATTATTGATACAGCAGTGGAAAACGGGGCGAATCGGGTTTCGAACATACAATTCAGTGTGGAGGACACCGAACGTTATAAGCAGGAAGCGATCGTCCGAGCTCTACGGAATGCACAAATGAAAGCCCGCACAATTGCAACTGCTTTGCAATTGCCAGTTGAGCCGCAACCGGTAAAAATAGTTGAAGAACAACAGGCCGGACAGCCGGTTCCGTTTCAAACGTTTGCGAAATCCGAACAAATGACTACCCCGATAGAGAGCGGACAGATTATTATTAGCGCAACGGTAAGAGTTGAGTTTCAATATTGACGGAAAAGCCGAATCCGATGAAGGGATATCGGCTTTTCTTGTAAGTTTGCAGGTTTTTTAAATATTTTGTTGAATTTACTATATATAACGAAAATTAAGGGGGAGAAGCATATGGCATACTTGGTTGAACGGGTAGAAAACTTGAATTCATTGGATATTACAGAACTTGTACAAGAAAGTGAAAAGGAAGGATATCGTTTCGTCACCCGCCTTGTGAATGAATTTGAGGACGGCACCAATACATTCAATAAGCCGGGGGAAGTGTTATTCTGTGTCAGAAACAATGCAGGCTCCATAGTTGCCATTGGCGGCATCAATCAATCACCTTTTTCACAAGAAATCGATGAAGGACGTCTACGAAGATTTTACGTACTTGATGAAGTACGACGGAATGGGGTCGGTACGTTATTGCTGCAATCAATTATTGATCATGCGAAACATCATTTTAAAGAAATTACGGTTCGGACAGATTCAGCGAAAGCTGATGCATTCTATCGAGCCGGCGGTTTTTCATTCGACGATTCCGCTTCTGAAACCACGCATATTTTACGGTTCGGTTAGGAGGGAATCAAATTGCATAAAGATTACATGGAACATGGAAATAAAGAAGGTCCGCTCCTCGTGTTCATTCACGGGGGCGGTGTTGGGGGATGGATGTGGGATAAGCAAATAGCCTATTTTAAGGACTACCATTGTCTTGTTCCCACTTTGCAAGGTCATGGGGATAGAAGTAATGAAACTTCCTTCTCTATTCGCGAAAATGCATTAGAAATAATTCAGTTAATTGAACAAAAGAAAGGTAAGAAAGACGTACATATTATCGGTTTTTCAATAGGGGCTCAAATCTGTTTGGAAATCGTTAGTCTTGCACCGACCCTAATTAATTCCGCAATGATTAACAGTGCGGTTGTCATACCAATGAAGTACATGATCCCCTTACTTGCCCCAACGATAAAGATGACATTTCCACTAATCAAAAATAAGACATTTGCGAAAGCTCAAGCGAAACAACTGTATATGGATGGCGAGCATTTCGAGAAATATTATGAAGAAAGCCTGAAAATGAAGTCCTCCACGCTTATTAATATTCTCAAGGAAAATATGTCGTACTCACTTCCTGCCCACTTTCCGAAAAGCACTGCCCGAGTATTAGTAACTGCCGGAGAAAAAGAGAAAGGACTTGTGAAAAAGTCCGTTTGGGAAATCGTTAAGGGGAATGAACATTTTGAATCTTTATTCGTCCAAGATATTGGGCACGGTTTTCCGGTAGCTAAACCGGAATTGTTCAATCACATATTGGAAGAATGGATTGTGTATCAAAAAGTACATAAGTTGTAGTGGAGGGAAAACAGTTGGGGAAATGGAAAGTATTGAACAGCGAATATACATATAAATCGCCGTTCGGAAATTTGAGGAACGACACTTGTCAAATGCCAGACGGAACGGTTATTGAAAATTATTACGTGAATGAGTATGCCGACTGGGCGAACGCAATCGTATTGACGGAAGAAGAAGAAATCGTTCTTGTACAGCAATATCGCCATCCTGGAAACGATTTTTATTTAGAAATACCTGCAGGGAAAGTTGAGGAAGGCGAAACGTATGAGGATGCAATTCGACGTGAAGTGCGTGAAGAGACTGGATATGTTTCGGAGCAAAAGCTGATTCCTTTAGGGGAGTTCATGGTCAATCCCGCAACACAGACGAATAAGGTCATAACTTTTTTAATGCTTGGCGCAAAACGTACATATGAACAAGTGTTGGATGAAACGGAAGTTCTGGAAGTAAAACATTTCCCATTTGCTAGCATAGGAGAAATGATTCGAAACAAGGAAATCACACAGTTGTTTACAGTAACCGCCTACCAGTTAGCAAAAGAATTTATTAGAAATGGTAGGGATAAAGATTGAAAAAGAAATATACTCACGCACTCGTCATTGGTGGAACAGGTATGCTCGCGGGTGTATCCATCTTCTTAGCAAAGGAAGGGTATTCAGTTTCTGTCATTGGTCGAACAGATACAAAGTTTAAACGATTGAAAGCAGATAGTCCTCCTGAATCGATTTTTCCAATCCAAGTTGACTATCACTCAGAAGATCTATACACAGAAGTCGGAGAAGCAATTGCCGACCGAGGACCATTTGATTTGATTGTAAGCTGGACACCTAATTACCGAGCGCTTGAACAGATATGCGAAATGAATGATCAAGCGACATCGTTCCGCTTCATTCATGTAAAAGGAAGTCGGCGCTATTTTGAAGATGAGGAAATCCATACCCCTACAAATTGCACATATGAAAAAGTGTTCTTAGGCTTTGTTATCGAAGGGGAAACATCCAGATGGCTGACAAATGATGAAATTTCATACGGTGTCATTCAACAAATAATGAGTATGGGTGATGAAAGTATTGTCGGCCAGCTCATACCCTATAGCGCAAGGCCCAGGTAGAACGGAGAGTGTAGCAAATGCTAAAACGTAAATACGGCAGTCGGTATGATTGGAAGCGGATTGTGGAGAAAGGATATGCAGAAAAATATATTTCCACACCGCAATTCACAGGATATGTCACTCTGCTAGAAATGAATAATGTAGCTGCGCCACTGTACATGACATATAAGGGAAGGGAAGTCTGCATCGCGGATAAGGGATACAGTTGGCTGCAGCATTTTCCGGATGGAAAGCATTTTTCCATGACGACGGTTTTTGATTCAACCAGACAAGTTGTCCAATGGTATATCGATATTTGCAGAGAGAATGGCTATTGTCTCACGAATGGTCCATGGATGGATGATTTGTTTTTGGATCTGATCGTACTGCCAAATGGGGAAATAATAGAGAAAGATATTGACGAATTAGAAGAAGCGCTCAACAGCGAAGTCATATCAGAGGCCGGATTTGCACTTGCGTGGACAGAGTTTGATCGCATTAAAAAGTTGGTAGCTGAAAACAGCTTCAATCTTCTTGAACTATCAAAAGTTCACTTCGATGATATTTCTACTAGCAATGCATTGGAGGGCTAAGTATTGAACCGACTTTTGCTCATAACCATTTTTGTATTTCTTAGCCTAACTGGCTGCTCCAGCATACAAGAGGCCTACAAGGGAAATCCGACACCGAAGGATTTTCTATCTCATGACAATGCCGATATTTTTATGTATGAAGGAATTGTTTATTCCAATGTTGAAGGAGTCGAATGGGTGCTCGAGTTGGATTATACAATTGGTGAGCAGGTACTAGAGATAAAAAAACAGAAAAAGAAGGCTTTCGGATTCCGAAATGGAACTGCAAATAAGCTTCCTATTGGTACCGTTATCTATGAAACAAATACACCAGTCTATATTGTAATTATTAATGGCGAGGAAATTCCTTATTTAGCAATGATTGAAGGATAAGAAAGGGAATGAAAGATGGAGAAAGTTAACAAAGCTATTTTAATGAGAAGTGAAGGAAAACTCACTGAATCGAATGAAATACTACAGACAATGGCAAAAGACGATCCGAAAAGTGCCGAGATCAACTACCAATGTGCATGGAGTTTTGACGTCTTGGGAAAGGAAGCAGAAGCTGTTCCCTATTATGAAAAAGCGCTTCAATTGGGGTTGAACGACGAAGATGCCTTAGGTGCAATTATCGGACTTGGCAGTACATATCGGATATTGGGGAGTTATAAAAAATCAAGGGCTGTCTTTGAAAGGGGACTTGCGCGTTTTCCTGAAAACAATGCGTTGAAGACGTTCTATGCAATGACCTTATATAACGTAGGAGAACATGTAAAAGCAATGGAGATTCTGCTCACTTGCCTTGTCCACACTTCAAACGATCCGGACATCGCCTCTTACAATAGGGCGATTGGTTTCTATGCGGACAAGCTTGATAAGACATGGTAGATATTCAAATAAAAAGGAATGATTACATTGGAAAAGAGATTTCAAGTTACAGAGATAGAACGAGAAAAAGTGTTGAGAAATTATTTTAGAAAAGGATTGGGCGGTCCGCTTGAAACGTTTCCAAGCAGAGACAAAAGGAAGTACATCATTGCCCAAGAAATAATTAAGCGGTTTGAAGTTGGAAAAGTTTATTTGGAAAAAGAAATAAACGCGATTCTTAAAGAGATTCATCCTGATTTTGCGACCATTCGACGTTTTTTCATCGACTATGGCTTCATGAATCGTAGCGATGATGGGAAGGAGTATTGGATTGGAAATAAGGAAGCCGGATAATAGAATGATTCAGACTAATGATGGCATCATCCGTATTATTCAGGAAGACAAATGGATGATGGATATTTTACGGAGTGCGCAGTCTTTGAATTTACCCGATTGGTGGGTGTGTGCGGGTTTCGTGCGATCGAAAATCTGGGATGTGCTTCATGAATTCAATGAAAGAACACTTTTGCCAGATATTGATGTAATTTATTTTGATGGATCTAATGTAAATGAAGCAATAGAAAAACGTTATGAAAATAGATTAAAACAACATCATCCTGGTATTCCGTGGTCTGTGAAAAACCAAGCCAGAATGCATACTGTGAACAATGATTATCCCTATTCGTCATCCACCGAAGCAATAGCCAAGTTCCCTGAAACAGCCACTGCATTAGGCGTGCAACTCGATGAAGACGGAAGGGTAGTGCTGACTGCACCGCATGGAATTGAAGATGTCGTCAACTTCCACATACGGCCAACACCATACTTTAGTGAAACAAAAGAGCAGATGGAATATTATCATCACCGAATTCGAAAGAAGAATTGGCAGTCGGTATGGCATAAGGTTGAACTATTACAAATGGAAAAGTAGTAAGGGGAGTATTCCATGAAATTCACTATAAAGAATTCATTGTTTACAGCAATCGTGTCAGAGCTACATAAAATATGTTCGAGTAAAAGTCTGCTTCCAATCCTGTCTGGAATTAAAATCGAAGCAACGCTAGACGGGATAGTGCTAACAGGCGGCAATTCGGAATTATTCATTGAAAAGAAAATCCCGTTTCACATAAATGAGGAAACTGTCGTTGAAGTTCATGAAGTAGGAAGTGTAGTCGTATTGTCCAAGCACTTTTTGAACCTCTTAAAGAAAATGCCAGACGACATAGAAATATCGTCTAGTAATATGGAATCAGTACTCATCAGGTCCGGTGATATTGTAACGAGACTGAATGGATTACGTGCAGCCGATTATCCAAAACTGCCGGAGATCAAAATCCTTCACTATGGTGATGTTGCTATTACTTCATTAAAAGAAGTGATCAAGCAAACGATATTTGCTGTCTCTAAAAGTGAAACGAAGCCGGTGCTTACAGGTGTTGAGATGCGGTTTGAAAAGAACAAACTTATTTGCACCGCAACTGACTCCCACCGCCTATCGCGAAAAGAAATACCAATCACTTTTCCCGAAGGAGTTCATTCAATCGTTGTTCCAAGTAAAAGCTTGATTGAAATTCTACAGTTGAAAGGATCCAGCCTTGCCACTGTACATATTTCGATAGCGAATCATATGATTGTGTTTTCCACAGAAAACACGGTTTTGTATTCCGTATTAATTGAAGGGAACTATCCGAACACCCAATCATTAATCCCGACAGATTTTGTGACACAGATCACGATGAAAACGAAAACATTGATAGCAGGGATAGACCGTGCTTGCGTTTTCTCCGAAGAATGGAAGCATAACAATGTACACTTGGCTCTGATCGACAATGGTATTTTAAAAATATCAACAAACTCGGCAGGAATCGGAGTGATTGAAGAGCAACAAAGAATTAGCAATTTGGATGGAGTACCGACAATTGATATGACTTTTGACGGTCGGTTTTTTCTTGAAGCCATAAAAGGGATACAGGAAGAACAGGTGACAATCAGTTTTTGCGGAGTGATGAAACCGGCGGTCATTCAGCCGGAAAATGATGCATCATATATGCAATTGATTTCACCGCTGCGAACATAATACAGGGGGCTTGGACATGGGCTATATTGAAGAATTGCGGAAGTTAGTTGGACACCGGCCATTGATATTCGTCGGTTCGGTTGTAATTGTTATTGATGAAGAGGGTCGGTTATTGCTGCAACAGCGGAAGTTTCCGGAGGGAGCTTGGGGAATTCCAGGCGGGCTAATGGAATTAGGTGAGTCTACGGAGGACGTGGCGAGGCGTGAACTTTTTGAGGAGACTAGACTGCAAGTGGATGAACTGACATTAATCAATGTTTACTCTGGCCCTGAACATTTTATTCGAGCAGCAAACGGGGATGAATTTTATGTCGTGACAACCGCTTATTATGCAGAAAATGCAATAGGGGATTTAGTGGTCGATCAGGTTGAGTCCATTACATTCAACTATTTTCATCCTCATGAGTTGCCCGACACCATCGTTACAAGTCATAAGGACATATTGGATGAATTTTTATCAAAGCATTATTCATTTTTGACTGCAGTTAACTAAAGTATAAAGGAGATGTATGAATGAAGCAGTGGACGAAGGAAATTGAGATTAATGCGCCGATTGATCATGTTTGGAAGTACCTTGATGGCTCGCTGGAAAACATGCAAAAGATTATGCCGCAAGTTGTTTCGAATGAACCCGTCACCGTTACTGAAGGAATGGTTGGGAGTATTTATTTGCAGAAATACAAAGAAGGCAAGCGAGTAATGGAGTATGAAGTCGAAACTCTCGATTATTTAGATACACCAAATGAAAAAAAGATGAAAGTCGGCTTTACGCTCGGTGGTATGTTCGAGATAACAGCTGGTTATGAACTTGTTAAGATTGATGAAGGAAGAACTAGATTTATTTATACTACTACAAACAAACCGCTGAAATGGTTCGTAAAGCTATTTTTACTATTTGCAAATGATAAAGTCGTTGTTGATTTTGTGGAGCGGGTGAAAAGGGTTGCAGAAAATGGGGAGGACAACTAATGAATCAAGCTGCAAAGGAATATTGGAATGAATTTTGGGGAACGAAAGAACGTCCTGTATTAGTCAGTGCGTGGAAGTTTGGCGAAGCGGCGGATGAGCTAGCTCAATCTGTAATTGAAGGAAAGAAGACGGCGACTTGTTCAGCGCATGTATTATATGAACTGGAGAATGAACCAATGCCGGTAATTGAGGAATACAGTATTATCCTAAATAGCCGAGAAGAGCCTGTCGCAATTATTAAAACGATAGATGTATCCGTCATGCCGATGAATGAAGTGACGGAAGAGTTTGCTTTGGCGGAAGGAGATGGGTCGTACCGGAATTGGAGGGAGATCCATGAACGCTACTTCAAAAGAGAACTGGACAAGGTTGGACTGGAGTTCACCGATGATTTACTGCTTGTCTGTGAACGATTTGAGTTAGTAGACGTAAATGATAAGAGCGGACGAATGAATAGTAGATTACTAAGGGTTGGGACCTCGTATATTCCTGTGTCTAATGTTGAACGGGCTGCTGAGTGGTATGTAGACAAGCTGGATGCGGAATTAACTTATCAGGACGAAGACAAGGTGATCATGAATTTGGCTGATCAAAGTTTCTTTCTCGTTATGGCGAAAGAAAATGAGACGGCCAACTTTTTAGATGCATATGGGAATGAGCGGTTTTCTCTAACATTTGAAGTTGATGGGGAAGAGTCTTTAAAAATGCTGCATGAAGAATTATTGGGTCGCGATGTGAAGGTCGGAGAAATTGAAAAACGGGGACATGCAGGTATCAATTTTGTGTTTTCGGATATAGACGGGAATCAATTTGATGTATGGAGTGAATTGAGTCCAACTTATAATAAGGATAGATAATGGCTATGGGGTATATTAGCGAATTGCGAGAACTAGTCGGATCTCGACCACTCATAATGGTAGGGGCGAATGTAATAGTAGTTAATTCAGAGAATCAAATCCTTTTACAACTACGGACGGATAACAACTGCTGGGGATTGCCGGGAGGTTCTATGGACCTCGGAGAATCCTTGGAAGATGTGGCAAAGCGAGAGCTCTATGAGGAAACGAATCTAATTGCAAACGAGCTTTCTTTTTTCAACGTCTATTCCGGTAAGGAATTTTATTATCGTTATCCACATGGCGATGAAGTGTACAACTTTGTAGCCACATATATTTGTGATAAAAATAAAGGTGAATTAATGGCGGAGAAAAATGAAGTATCGTTTTTGCAATTCTTTTCGATATATGATTTACCTAGTAACATAAGCCCGCCCGATTTGCCGATTCTCACTGAATATAATCAGATCCAGAGGGTGCAATAGAGTGCTTAGTTACGATTATGGGGGATAAGAAAATGGAATGTTTCATTTGTAAAAAACACCTGGGAGAATTAAAAACGGATGGTATCACCATCTATGAAGATGATTTCGTATTCGTTGGCCATATTGATAATAATGGAGAACCCGGTTATTTGGGACAACTAATAATTGATCTGAAAAGGCATGTCCCGACACTTGGTGATATGACGGAAGAAGAAGCAGTTGTCTTTGGGCGTATGATGGCACGAGTAAGCAAGGCACTTATGGTGACTGAAGGGGCGGAGCACATTTACTCTCTCGTCTCCGGAAATTCTGTACCTCACTTGCATATGCATATAGTTCTGCGATATCCAGGTACTCCTAAACAATATTGGGGACCGATGTCGGTCCGGGCTTGGTCCGATGCACCAATAGGGGGGAATCATGAAATAATCGCGCTGTGTGAACGGGTGCGCTCGTGCTTGGAGAAAACCAATGCGCAATAGGTTTTCTTGGGTTGGTAGTGAAAGGGATTTTATCGACGAGAAAAATGTTTGCTCGATTGATCGTGTGAAGGTCGGACGATCCGGTGGAAATTCTTCCGCTGGACAGTATAAGAATGAAGATGGCTGCATTGTTTGGGTAGGAGAGAACTGGGAATTTGCAGCGATTTTAGATGCGCATTACAGTGCTGAGAGTGCCGAACTGATCATCCGTACATTAGATGAGTTTCATCATGAGCTTATAAGATTGATAGCTAAGCCGGGATTTCACGATTTGCAAGAAAAACTTCTATCCATCTTCCAAAGTGACAAATTTCTTGATCAATGCAAGAAGGTTAAAGGCGAGACGGCTTGTCTAATCTGTATTCGAAAAGATAACTATCTATGGTGGTTTTCTGTCGGAGATTGCGTAGTGTACGTTTTTCATCCTGATTTCATTGCGCTCAACCAATTTCAATTGAATCAGAGGCAGTTCTATGAGTGGATTGGTCAAGTGAATACTTTCGATAAAGCCGTTCCATGCTTCTCTTCAGGAATTCGGGAATTAAGGAAAGGTGTAAATCGCATCTTCATGACGACGGATGGCTTACTTGAATGTCCGGGGGAGCCCTATTCGAATCCGATTGATTTAGTGAAAAAATTGGATGGGGAACAACTTGAAGACGTGTTTTCTTTAATTCTGACTAAAATTGAAAAGAATAATGTAAGAGACAGCACGACTATGATTGGTTGGACAGTTAATATCTCGCAGCAAGGTAGCATTCCAAGTGATGTTGTTGAAAATTAATAAAATATAATAAAAGCCTAATTTCTTTAGTAACTAAGAAATTAGGCTTTTGTTTGATGTTTCGCTCTATGATACAAGTTTAAGACCAACGGCTGCACCTAACACCATACCTATAAAAACAAGTCGTTTCCAGTCTCTTGCTTCCCAGAAAAACACATAGATTTTCAGAGCTGGATATAGTATGGCACATAGTATCAGATTCGGTTATGCTTGGTTTACAAGTTTTGTATTGAAGTCTAAAACAGTTGGCAATAGTGAAGGTAACGAATAGAAAGGGTGGCAAAATGAAAATAAATCAATTAATCGCGAATAATATTAAACGATTGGATGCAGATCTTCCGGAAGATAAACCGTTAGGCATTGCAGGATTATCCGGATCTGGAAAAACAACGTTCAGTCAAACAATTGGAGAAGAATCGAAGAAGCGACTTGTCTCCTTATTACCAAAGGCCGAATATCAGTATTTATTCCCAAATATTATGGAAACGAATTTCAGTGCAATCAAAATGGAAGAGATGCCTCTAGTGCTGTTTCTCGGAAGATCATCCATTTCTTCAAATCCACGTTCAACGATTGGTACACATACTGGCGTTTTTTCGGAAATCCGTGCCTGTCTTGCTGATAAATTTAATCTTTCACCGGAAACATTTTCATTCAATAATGAATTAGGCTGGTGTCCCAAATGTAAAGGACGCGGAAGTACGAGTAATGTCGAATGTAAAACATGTTCCGGTAAACGGTATAATAAAGAAGTTGAGCAATATACAATTGAATTATCCAATCAACCACATACAATTTCAGATATTAATAACTTGAGCGTTGAAAACATTCTCTCTCTAGCCGAAGAATTACATATTAGTGAAGCGAAACAACTGATCCTCGAAAACATTATCAATATGAATATTGGATACTTAACGATAAATCGGATTATGGGTACATTGTCTGGCGGTGAATTAACACGTCTATACTTGGCTGAGTTCATGGCAGCAAGTGAAAATACCGTTATAATCATTGACGAAATATCAGTCGGTCTTGACCGCCAAACGCTATTAAAAATCTTAGAACAGATTAAGAAGCTGGGCTATAAAAATCAAATTTGGCTCATCGATCATTCTGACACTGTGCTCGATATAACGGATGATCAATTGTTCTTTGGACCGGGAAGTGGTAAATACGGCGGAAAAATTGTAGAGAAATCACCGCGTCCACAACCTGTTTTTCAGGAGTTGAATGAGGAAAATCCTACGGAAACTTATGTATTTAAAGATCTATACTGCCGTAATATTCAAATGGCTGAATTTGAGATTCCGAAAAATAGACTTGTGACAGTCACTGGTGAGTCTGGCTGCGGTAAATCTACACTTATTAATGAATGTGTAACGAAAGATTTTGTAAAGCGATATCCGAAAGATAAATTGGTCGTGGTAGGGCAAGACCGGAACCAATCGATAACGAGCAGGTCGACTGTTGCAACGTTTCTTGATATTAAACAAAAACTCAACAAGTACAGTGACGAAATTGATGATATTTTTGAACGGTCGATTGAAGATATTATTGATGAACTGCCAAATGAAGACATCGCGCATAAACGTTTGAGCTTATTGATCAAGCTCGGACTCGGTTATTTGACGTTGGAAAGAAAGACACAGACATTATCGACTGGTGAATTTCAATGTGTTCACTTAGTCTCGGAGCTGTTTGCCAACTCAAGAAAACCGCATACGCTTTTTATCTTTGACGAGCCATCAAAAGGTTTATCCCAAAATATTTTAAACCAATTCATTGATAGCATTAGACTAATTCTGCAAGATGAAACCGTTTCAATCATCATGATTGAACATAATGAATATATGATGGAAAGCTCGGATTACATCGTGGATTTTGGGAAGAGGAAGAGTGAGCCTGTTACGCATTTAGATGTTGTTAGTCATGATGACCATTACAAGAATAAAAACAAGGAAGATATTGAGCTGCCGTCGCATATTTCATCTACTCTTAAACAGCAAAAGGGCATCTCTTATTTAACAGAAACCAATATCGCCTATTTTAAAAACGCAGAGAACATCTATAAAGGCGGCATTCTAAAAAGCTTGTCATCAATGGCTCGGTTGATTTACGGTGAATATGAATCAGAACAAATCGCACCTGTCATAGCCATTGATCTTGAAAGACATTTATATAGCCAATATAGTTTTCTCTATGAGTTAGGTGGTCTCATCAACCATATCGTGGCGGCGCATCCGACGAATAAAGATACGAGAAGCTTCGACTTCTATAATAAGGACAATCATTGTCCATCATGTTCGGGGCGCTTGCAGATTGAAGTATTTGATAAAGATCTTGTCATTCAAGACAAAGATGTTCCATTCTGGGATGGTTTACTCCATACGGATGTAATGGAGGTGCTAAAGTTTTATAAATACGAAAAGCTGGAATTTCTGTTTGAGGAAATTAAGAATGAGTTAGGTCATGACCTGACGAAGAGCTACAATGAGATGTCAGATAAAGAAAAGCACACATTTTGGTACGGATATTTTGAGAAGTCGTTTTATGATAAGGAAGGCAAGACACGGAGAACATGGGTAGGTTTTAATACGATCCTTGGGATGTATATATTCGTATCAAAATCAATCATTAAAGAGAAAATGAAAGCTTCTAAAGAAATGATTACATGTCCAATTTGTGAAGGGACAGTATTAAATCATCGTAAATCGCTTACATTTGGAGTCATGGATATTCGTGAAATAATTAGACATCCGATCAAGGAAATATTGAAAATTGTAGGAGAGTTGCCTGTCCTCATCAAATTGAAATCGATTGTAGGCGGCGACATGATTTTAACTGAAGATGTCTCCTTGCTTCCACGAGAAACCCAAGTCGCTCTGAAAATGTTCGAATTGGAACAAGCAAGCTTTACTGGTTATGAAATGGTATTGCAAAATGTATTGCCATTTTGGGAAACAATCAAAGGCAATATCGAATCGATCAGCAGCAATAACAAAGTGACAATCTGTGATTTCCCAAATGTGAAGGAAACAAGAGAAACGATCATCGATAAGTATTTCACAAATGGTAAATATAAAAAACTGACATATGTCTATGAGACTTTCGGTTACAAAAAGTTAATTACCCAAATAAATAAAATCAGGAAGGCCAATCCATGTCCTTTCTGTAAAGGTAAAAAAGTGATTTCAGAAGATAATCTGCACGATGGCGTTTTTAAATTAACGATTCCTTGTGTAAGCTGCCATGCAACTGGCATCAATGAGGAAGGTCTTAGTGAAGTCGTCGAGGGAACAGACGTACAAACATGGCTTTTAGGCAAGGTAAGTGATGTATTGGATGAAAACCTATATACAGAAGCTGTTGCAGACATCCCCATTTTTAATCGTATCCGCGAGTTGAATAAACGGGATATGATGGCGGTTTATGAATGCCTGGAGCAAAATAATTAATTTTACTTCGATCAATAAAAATGACGCCCCTACACCAGACTATCTGGTGTGGGGGCATTCTGTTACGATCACAAATTTTTCTTCTTTTTAGCTTTTCGCAGCTCTGCGAATTCCTTGGCAATCTCCTCAGTCATATTACTGGGTTTAATTTTCTGGTTTTTAGGTGTCTGTGGTAAGGAACTGGTATTATTTCCACCTGTTTTATTATTATGGTTATCTCTTCCCACAATGATCGCTCCTTTCAAATTGACATCCTACATACTATGGCTTTCCGACTTTGTTTTATGCCGAAACGGGCACATTTCACATCCCGTTGAATATGCTGAACATGAACGCCAATAATGACTTGGAGGCAAGATGAATGAATAACATGACTAATGGTTATTGGGAAGGCCATTGGCAAAATCCTAGGTATCGTAGCATTTCATTGGATCAAGCAATTGATATCGCCTTGAAACGTGTGCCGGGTGAGGTCGTCAAGGCTGAATTGGATTTCGATGATGGAGTATTGCTCTATGAAATCGACATCCGTACAAATCAAGGACTCAAATACGAAGTGAAAGTAGATGCAGTATCCGGGCAGGTCCTGAGAGTGAAATTGGATTAAATCTAACTGACTTATTGCCGAACCTCCCGTTTTAGATCGGAATGGATAGGGTATGTTAAGTAACAGCATACGTATGAGGAGGTTCGGGATATATGTCACTTAGTGAAGAACTGCAAAAGTTGAAGGAATTTAAATGTGATTCCCGTTGTGTGTTGAGTGTGTACTTGAATACGAACCCTGCAGATCCGGAACAGCAAAATGGAGCATGGAAAATCCATCTGAAAAACGGTTTAAAACGTATCTACGAGTATTTGGAAGCTTCCCAAGATGAAAAAGAGATCAAAGCGTATAAAAAACTGAAAGAAAAAGTGACGAAGGAAATTGAAAATAATCAAAACGACTTGAATAAAGGGGTCGTTATTTTTGCGTCTCTAGATCCAGAATTATGGTCCGTCCATTATGTGCAAGTTCAAGTAAAGACGAGCTTCCATTGGGAAGACCATCCTGTAGTAGAAGAAATGGAGTATATGTTAAAGGCCTATCCTGAGGCAGGCATCATCTTGACGAGCTTTGGAGATGTGCGTATTTTGGATACAGCGATGGGCTTTGTCAATGACGAGAAAACTTATGAATTCGACTCGGGTCTGGAAGTATGGAAAGAACAACAAAGCGTGCGCTCATCTTTGCAACGTGGGTCTGGAGGAGGCCAAAGTGATGGCCTTGATGATCGTCTAAGAGAAAACCTTGAACGCTTTTACAAAGAACTCGGCGTAACTGTAGAAAAGATGAGGAAAGAACGTGACTGGAAGGAATTATACGTAGTTGGCGAAGCGGAACTGGCAAACTCATTTGCGAAAACGCTTCGAACCAAGCCGAACAACTGTATTTATAAAAACCTGAACAATGTCGAATCGAAAAAAGTGCTCCATCAAGTATTTGAAAAATAATATCATTCTAAAGCCGTTCCTTTTAGAGGGACGGTTTTTTTCGTACAGATACATATGATTGAACATATCATAGAGAAAACGATTGATGGGAGGTTGAACTATGGGTTTATTTTTTAATAAAAAGAGCCATTCAGATCTATATAAAGGCGATAGTATTGCCGAGAGGAACCAATCCATTTATCGAACTGACTCTATATCGGAGTCGATAATAGAACAGAAGAAATCATTCGACATGATGAATGAAAAATACACCGAAATGGAAAAGCAACTACAGAAACAAAGAAGGATTCAATCCGATAGATGGAGAATGACAGGAATCCGGTTCGAGGAAATTCTGGATCATCAATCGCAACAACGTCAGTTTGAACAGGAAGCGATTGGAACATTGGAACGTTTGGATCAAAAACATAAAGAGCTTCAAAAAATGCTCGAGAGCAAGAGGAAGATGAATGAAGAGCTCGTTGAACAAATCAATATGCTGAACCATTCGAACGCGGAAATTGCTGAGCGGTTAGAGAAATTTGATATCGATCAAGAGAAGCTTCTAACGAAGATGAATGCACAACTTGAAAAACAAGATCAATTCTCCCTCTCGTTGGAAGAGCAAAAGACGGTACAGACTCAAATGGTGGAGCGGATGGAACAGCATGAAGGGGTGATCGATAAAATGATCAGGCAAGTGGATTTTTTGAGGTCAGTCATTTTTGAAAGATCACACTTCATAGCTGAAAAAATCGACAAGAGCTACCAGCTCACAACAACTTATATGAGTAATTTGAGAGGGAAATCCAATCATACTGGTTCGAACTGAATTGACTAAATTCCTCTTTCCCCTTGTGGCGGTTGATATGAATAAAGGGCCTGCCTACAACAGGCATCATTCTAACACCTGTTCAATATAATAAAGGGGAAAGGGGGACGGAAAATGAATGAAAAAGACAAGGAAGGACTGGCTGCAAATGAGCAAGCATCAGAAGAGGCCAAGCTGCAAGTTAAAGCGGAAGGAGATAAAACATCAATCGGACTAACAGAGAATGTGGGAGGGCTTCTCTGTTACATCTTTATTATCGGTCTTATTTTTCTTTTTTTGGAAAAAGAAAACCGGTTCATCCGATTCCATGCCTTGCAATCCGTTTTTACGGCAATTGCCATCTTCCTGATCAGCATCATACTGGGATTCATTCCTATATTTGGAGTTATTGCAAGCCTGGTGTTAAGCCCGCTCGCATTCGCACTGATGATCTTTATGATGTACCAGGCATATCAAGGCAACTATTTTAAACTACCATTCATTGGGGATTTGGTAGAAAGTCAATTAGAAAAGCCATGATCTAAAAGCCGCTCCGAAAAAGTTACCCGGCGCGGCATTTTTGTATTCACTTAATAACCCGACCCACCCAAGAGAATGATGAATATCCAAAAGAAGACTTTCATCCCCAGTGTGATGCACCCTAAAACGATGCCGGCAACCGCCATTCCTTTGCCATTTTGCATTTTATTCCCCGAGACACCGAAGATGATAGCTAGGATGCCCAAGAGGTAAGGAATGATAGGAATCAGGTTCAACACGACTCCCAAAATCCCTAAAACAAGTGCACTGATTGCCATGCCATTTTGCTGCTGGTGTTCATTTTCCGTCATTTTCACCCCCACTAAGATAGCGTATGCAATGGGTAATGCGAATTTGAATGAAACAAATGATTAAATATTCAAACGAGATGGTGAAATGGCATTCTTTCATAAGTATTGAAATGTTATACTATAATGTGGATGGTGAATAGATTAGTAGCCTAGGAGGAATAGTATAGTATGATACCTTTTTCAAAACCGACAGTGGAGCAATTTTTCCGGACGTATACGATTACGAATTTCGCTGTGAACAACGATGAAACGAAGCTTATCTTTAATACGAATTTGAATGGAAAAATGAACTTATGGGCATTGGACTTGCCTGGTTCATTCCCGTATTTGTTTGCTCATCGGGACGAGTCGTGTAATTTTATCAAGTTTGATCCTGAAAATCGGTATGTTTTAGCTGGGTTTGATAGTGACGGTGATGAAAATTTTCAAATCTATTCGATTCCGTTTGAAGGTGGTTTGCCCCAGCCGTTGATCACTGGAGGGTCGGATGAGAAGTTCTACTTCAGTCATTTGAGCGATGACGGAGAAAGAATCTACTATGTGACATCGTTGGATAATCCGATGTATTTAAATACGCATATGCGCAATTTGGAAAGTGGTGTGGATACCCTATTAAATATCGGGGAAATATCACCTACGCAACTTGCTGCAGTTTCGGATGATGAGGAGAAATTCGTCTTTTCGAGGGCCTTCGCAAACACGTATGTTATTAGCTTCGTGAAAATTGGCGAAGACACATTCAATTTAACGCCGGATGCTTCGAAAGTGCATGTCGCGGGTGATCCAGTGTTCACGGATGACAACACGATTTATTTTGTGACAGATTTTGAAAGTGACTTTACCTATATTGCCAAGTTTGATTTGATGACAAAATCCTTTTCAAAAGTGTTGGAAGTAGAGGGGGAAAGCGTACAGACGATCAAGTTCAATAAGGACAACGGGGAATTTTATTTCATCACTTCTAAAGGTGTTGGAGATAAGTTATATCGCTTCTACCTTGAGAATGGAAAGCTCGAAGAAAGCACATTGCCAGTTGATGTAATTGATCAAATGCGATTTGCCAAGTCAGGAAATCTATATATTTTAGGTCGCAGTGC